>JALOOB010000300.1 GCA_025454635.1 Anaerolineae bacterium | reverse complement strand
GAAGGTGTCCGAAGAATGGGGCTTCGCGCCGGGCTACAACGATCTGCTCGCGCTGGTCGTCGCAAAGGCGCTGCGCAAGTTCCCCTACATGAACGCCCGGCTCGCGCCCGACGCGATCGAGCTGATGGCGAACGTCAACATGGGCATGGCTGTCGACACCGAGAAGGGCCTGCTCGTGCCGGTCATCCGCAACGCCGACGCGAAGTCGCTGCGCGAGTTCGGCACCGCGTTCCGCGAGCTGGTCGACCGGGCGCGCAAGGGCCGCTCCCTGCCCGACGACCTCTCCGGCGGCACATTCACGATTACGAGCCTGGGTGCGTACGACATCGACGCGTTCACGCCGGTCATCAACCTGCCCGAAGCCGCGATCCTCGGCGTCGGCCGAATCGGCCCGAAGTGGGTTTTCAAGGCCGACAGCCCGAACGCGCCCGTCCTGCGCCAGATGCTGACCCTCAGCCTGGTGTTCGATCACCGGCTTGTCGACGGCGCGCCGGCCGCCCGCTTCCTCCAGTGGATCAAGGGCGTAATCGAGGAACCTTATCTGCTGGTGGCGTAGTTCTAATTGAAGATGGCAGATTGAAGATTGAAGATCAGGCCCGAATCGCTAATTTTCAATCTTCAATCTTCATTCCGAGGAGGTGCGATGAACCGACTTAAGGAACTCCAACAACTCGGCCAGTCCATCTGGCTCGATTTCATCAGCCGCGAGGCGCTGCGCTCCGGCGAGTTGGCCGCGCGCATCGAATCCGGCGTGCTCGGCATGACCTCGAACCCGGCCATCTTCGAGAAGAGCATGGGGTCGGGGAACGCGTACGACGAGGACATTCAGAAGCTGGCGCGGCTAGACCGCTCCACGCTCGAAATCTACGAGGCGCTCGCGCTGGAGGACATCGCGGCCGCGGCCGCGCTGCTCAAGCCGATCTACGACCAGACCGCGGCGCTCGACGGCTACGTGAGCATCGAAGTGTCGCCGCGGCTCGCCCACGACACCGCAGGCACCATCGCCGAGGCCCGGCGCCTGTGGAAGGCGCTCGACCGGCCCAACATCATGATTAAGATCCCCGGCACGCCCGAAGGCGTCCCGGCGATCCGCATGGCAATCGCCGACGGCATCAACGTCAACGTAACCTTGCTTTTCTCCATCGAGGCCTACGAGGCGTCCGCGTTGGCGTACATCGAAGGGCTGGAAGCGCGCGCCGCTCGCGGCGAGGATGTCAGCCAGGTCGCGTCCGTGGCGAGCTTCTTCGTGAGCCGGGTGGACACGCTGGTCGACGCGAAGCTAACGCATCATAATGATGCGCAGGGCAACCCGGAAGCAGCCGAGCTGCGCGGCAAGGCGGCCATTGCCAACGCCAGGCTGGCCTACGAGCGGTTCGAGCAGCTCTTCTCCGGCCCGCGCTGGGAAGCGCTGGCTGCGAAGGGCGCGCGTCCGCAGCGCCCGCTCTGGGCGAGCACCAGCACCAAGGATCCCTCCTACCCGGACACCATCTACATGGACGCGCTGATCGGACCCCACACGGTCAACACCGCGCCGCCGCAGACTATCGAGGCCTTCGCGGATCACGGCGTGGTCGCGACGACGGTGACCGAAGGCGTGGACGAAGCCCGCGCGACGCTGCAGCAGTTGGAGGCGCTGGGCATCCGCATGGACGATGTCACCGCGGAACTGCTCAAGGACGGCGTGCGCCTTTTCGCTGAGGCATTTGACCGGCTGGAGAGCGGGCTGGCTAAGAAAGTGGCTGCGCTGAGCGCAAGCCTTTCGTAGCGCGCGAACCGCGGCGCGGAAATGCGACGATGCCGGCTGCGTCCGCAGCCGGCATCGTCGCATTTCCGCGCCGCCCGTAACCCGGCCGGCGCGTCTTCCCCTCGTCCCTTGCGATAACTACACTGATCTCAGAATTGAGACGCATAAGCCACAGAGGAAGCAGTGACCTCTCGGACCTCTGTGTCCTCTGTGGTTAAGCGTCTTCACTGCGCCGTGACTAGAGCGCGGGGGGAGGCGTGTAGCCCGCCGGATAACCCTTCGGGTAGCCGGGGATCCCCTTGCGGTTCGCGGCGATCTGCGCCCACTTCATGACGTCCATGAAGACGCCCAGGCCGATCCACATCCAGTCCCAGCCTTGAATGCCCGTCGGCGACCAGACGAACATGTACATGATCGTGGTGAAGGGCACGAAAATGATACCGAGCAGCGGCAGAAGCCACTGGCCTCGCCACACAATATCCCAGCGGTTGCTGAACAGCCAGGCGAGCAGCAGCACAAGCCGGGGCGCGAACGCGAGCGCGAAGGCGAAGAAACACCCAATCAAAAGCGGCATGGTGAGACCTCCTACGACAAGAATGGTGGGCGCGTAACGCTACGATACAGCATAGCGCAAATCCGGCCCGCGCGCTATCCCCCAAAAGGGCGCAAATAGGGCGCAGTATCGCGCCCTGACCGTGACTAGCGCGTCGTCGCCGGTTCGGTTGCCGCAACCACGAGCGCCGACGCGTCCGCGTCCTTCTGCAGCGCCGCGAACTTCTTCACCTCCGGCGTGTCGTCGGCCAGCAGGTCCTGCATGAACCGGAACGACAGCGGTTCGTACAGCAACTCTGCGCTCACCGTGAATGGCCCCACCGCGTCCTTCACGTCGATCTCGTATGTCACCTCGTCGCGCCCGCCTGCGAAGTTGCGGTCGTCGGCCGCCTCGCCGTAGACTGCGATGTCCTTCGGCAGGGTCGCCTTATCGCTCCCCTGCGGCAGGAGGCGGTTGTCCTTGAGATACTGCGCGGCGCGCAGCAGTTGGTACGTGACCGCCCCCTCGTTGTCGCCCATAATCGGCTCGTAAATCTGCACCTGGTCCGCCGCGGTGATTACGTCATAGTGCGGTTCATACGCGGCCGCGTCCTCATCCGCCGCGTTGCCCTCGATGCTGCCATCTGCATTGTGCTTGCCCGACTCGAACACGACCTTGCCCGCCGCATCGGTCACGGTGACGTGCAGCCACGCCCGCCGCGACGGGAAACTCGCCGGGAACTTGTGCCCCGTCAACACATCCACCTCGAACTTCGCGGTCAGCGTGTCGCCGGTCAGATCGAGCCCGCTCAGCCCCAGCGTGGCCGACCGCTCGCCCACCTGGACCCCGACGCGCTCCAGCGTCGCGTCGAAGTGCTCGGTGTCTGCGGTCACGCCGAGCGTGCCGCCCCACTCGCGCAGGATGCGCAGCATGTACGCGTTGCCGCCGACGAAGAAGTGCTGGTAGAAGGGCTGCCGCTCCGGCAGGTCCGGCGGGGTGATGGCAATGCGGACGCCACCCTGCGCCTGGGGCATGTGGCACCCCTGGCAGGATTGGTTCGACTTCCCGAACGTCGAATACTGCCACTCGGTGTAGGGCGTCTGCTCGGGGAATTCGCCGAGCACGTTGCCCTCCGCGTCGATGTAGGGCGTGTACAGGTTGTGGCAGGTCGCGCAGTGTTCCGCGGTCTCCATGTGGCTGCCGAACTCCGGCTTGAAGCCGGTGCTCGCCTGCATCACCTCGCCGACCGGGTTCTCGAACGGCCCGAAGATGACGCGATCGGGCGGCTCGGTGCTCGTGTCGACCTTGTAGCCGCCGCTGAAGCTCTCCATCGTCCCGAAGTTCGCGCCCTGCACCTGGTGACACAGGGTGCACGACACCCCCTCGACCGCGGCATCGTGCAGGGGGTGAGCGGTGTTATAGAACCCGTTCCCGAGCGCGACCACCTTGCCGCCTTCCGCCACGACCTGCGTTTCCGCAATCGGCATATGACAGGTGGTGCATTTCTTCTCGATGACCTCCCGCAGCGCGGGCGCGCGCTTCACCTCGGAGCTCACCTTCGCCTGCCAGATGGGGTCGCGGCCCGCGTTCGCCATCATAGTCGAGCGCCACATCGTCGGCATCGATACGTCCGCGCCGCTCTGGTCTTTGAGGTTGAGGTGGCACGACGCGCACACACCCGAGCCTGCGAAGTCCGCCGTGGTGAACGTCTGGAGGCTCGTTCCTTCGGGCGGTTTCTTGACGAGGCTGACGGAGTCCGCCTGGGCAGCTCCCGCCTTCGCCGTCGTCTTGACGCCCGTGGCGATATCCTTCGTGATCGTGGCTTTTTCGGCGGGCCTCTCGCTCTTCTGAGTCTCCGCTTCGGAGACAGGGCCGGCCTGTGGCGGCGCGGCGCAGGCGGCGCAAAGAACGAGCGTAATCAGCAGGATCAGGGGGATGATCGGCCGGGTGGGCGGGTAAAGGGGGAGGCTCCTTCGCATCGTTAGCTCCTTGCTGGTAAAAAGCTCACTTTGCGAAGGATATCACATGATGGCGCGGGCTACGAATCGACCGCCGGCATAAACCAACCGCTGCGCGCAATTGCCCCCAGACCTCGGCGATCACCAATCCACCGCTTCGCAGCGCGAGTCGCTTAAGTGCAACCAAATAGAAAGTGCCGGGTGCGCAGGCATTTCCGCAGGCGCATCCTGAGCGGAGCGAGCGCCAACTGTGTTGGCCGAGCGCAGTCGAAGGAGCGCCTCCAGCCGACAATTACATTGTGGTTG
>JALOOB010000046.1 GCA_025454635.1 Anaerolineae bacterium | reverse complement strand
GTCGAGCGTCTGCGCGCGTTGAAGCCCTAAGCAGAATCCAACGCAGATGACGCAGATGAGGATGATCGACAGGCTCTTCCTGACCAATCTGCCCAATCGTTCCAAATCTGCGTCATCTGCGTTCTATTCGCAGCTATATGGAGGAGACTATCAGACCGTTTGAGACACAGGCGCCGCAGGAAACGACCCTGCTCGTGGGAGTGGAAATCAAGGGCCGGCGCACCGCGTGGTCCATGCAAGACTCGCTGTCCGAGTTGGCGCGGCTCGCGGAGACCGCCGGCCTCAAGATCGTCGGCACGCTCGAGCAACGCGTTGACCGCCCGAACCCGGCCACGCTGATCGGCTCAGGCAAGGTCGAGGAGATGGTCGCCCTCCGCGCGGACACCGGCGCCAACGTGGTCATCTTCGACGAGGAACTGTCGCCCGGCCAGCAGCGCGAGCTCGAGAAGGCGATCCGCAACGAAAACGTCAAGGTGCTCGACCGGACCGCGCTCATCCTCGACATCTTCGCCCAGCACGCCCGCACGCGCGAAGGCGCGCTCCAGGTTGAGCTGGCGCAGCTTGAGTACCGCTTGCCCCGCCTCACGCGCGGCTGGACGCATCTCGCTCGTCAGACGGGCGGCGCAGCGGGTCGCGGCGGCAACGGCGGCGTCGGTCTGCGCGGCCCCGGCGAAACCCAGCTCGAAGTCGACCGGCAGGAGATCGGCCGCCGCATCGCCCACCTCAAGCGCGAGCTGGAAGAGGTGCGCAAACACCGCGCCCAGTACCGCCGCCGCCGCACCGAGGAAGCCATCCCGGTCGTCGCGCTCGTCGGCTACACCAACGCCGGCAAGTCCACGCTGCTCAACGCGCTCAGCGGCTCCGACGTCTACGCGGCCGATCAGCTCTTCGCCACGCTCGACCCCACCACGCGCCGTATCAAGCTGCCGGGGGGCAGGGAAGTGCTCGTCACCGACACGGTCGGCTTCATCCAGAAGCTGCCCACCGCGCTCGTCGCCGCGTTCCGCGCCACTCTCGAGGAAATCGCCGACGCCGACCTGATCCTGCATGTAGTAGACATAACACACGAAAACGTCGAGGAACAGGTTGCCACGGTCCTCGAGGTGTTGGGGGAGTTGGAGGCCAGCGATCAGCCGATGGTCACCGCGCTCAACAAGGTCGACCAACTCCCCGGCGCGGAGGAGATCGACCTGTCCGAGGCGGGACTGCCCAACAGCGTGGCCATCTCCGCGCTGACGGGGCAGGGCATCGACGATTTGCTCGCGCGACTCGAGCACGCGCTCGACGAAGACCTTGATCGACGTGTTGCTGCCGTATGGGCGGGGGGATCTGCTCGCGCTTGCGCATCAGCGCGGCATGATTCTGAGCGAGGGGCACGAAGAAAACGGCACGAAACTCGTCGCGCGCGTGCCGGTCGCGCTGCGCCCGCACTTCGACGCATACTCGAGGATTTGAGCGGATTCAACGCAGATGACGCAGATGGGATGGACAATCAAGATCACGATCCTGTGAACCTGCCCCATCTGCGTCATCTGCGTTTTTTATTGAGGTTCTATGACGGGTAAGATTGGCGCCTTCTTCGACATGGATAACACGCTCCTCAGCGCGGCATCCGGTCGGCTCTACTTGAAATGGCTGCGCCAGACGGGTCAGTTACCCCTCCACCGGTGGGCATACCTTTACGTAACGGGCCTGATTGACTTCCCGCGCCTCATGAGCCGCCTCATGGTCTACGCCGCCGGCTCGGACGAGGCCGAGGCCTGGCGCATGAGCGACGAGTGGTTCGAGTCGATGCTGCGCCACTACATTGCGCCGGGCGGCCGTGAGTGGGTCGCGTGGCACTGCGGACAGGGCCATCACGTCGCCATCGTTTCCGCCGCCACGCCATATGCGGTCAAGCCCGTGGCAGATGCCCTCGACTTAGGGGACCAGTATCTCGCGACCGAGTTGAGGGTAGAGAACAAACGTTTTACCGGAGAGGTGATCGAGCCCGCCTGCTACGGTGAGGGCAAAGTCACTCGCACCGTGGCTTATGCGGCCCTGCGCGGGCTAGATTTGCGGCAGAGCTACTTCTACAGCGACAGCGCCTCCGACCTGCCGCTCCTGGAAGCGGTCGGCCATCCCGTCGCCGTCAACCCGAGCCGCAAGCTCCGTAAGATCGCCGTCGAACGCGGCTGGCCCGTGATGAAGTTCTATTGAACGGTAAGGGCGGAGGCGGCGTCTCGCTGGCATTGCATGGGAGACAGAGAGTTAGCTGTTATTATGTCTACTAACCTCCCCTGATGCATGTTCACACTATAGATGTTATGTCGATAACTGCCTTGCGGCGGAGATTAGTTTGACATAAAAGAATGGTTAGAGTCCCGTGAGAAGAGCTCAAAACGCGAAACGTCTTCGCAACTGCCTGCGTCAAGAGAGTAACAGCACGAACGTCGCGCTCCGCGCCGCAGCCCGTGCCGGCCGCGCGTTCGTGCGTTCAATTACGGTATAATCGCGCCACTGATGGCATAATATAGTCGCTAAGTCCGGGCGGACCTCCGTGTGGCGCTTCCCCACCGATCCCCCCTGCTGAAAGCAACTTAGGGCCTTATCGAGAGGAGCCTGTTCGTCATGCGTCAGTTCGGACGCGCCGTCCTCACTGGTTTGCTGGTCATGGCGGCCCTTGCGGCTGTCTTCGGCGGCGGGTATTACTTCGGTCAGCAGCAGACTGCAAGCGCAGATGCGCCGGACGCCTTCAACCGTCTTTGGACGGTGCGCAGCATGCTCGAACGCTCGTTCATAGGCGATATTCCGAGCGAGCAGAAGCAGGCGTGGGGCGCAGCGCACGGCCTTGTTGCGGCTTACGGCGACCCGTATACCATCTTCGTTGAGCCTGCCCCGCGCGAAATGGAACGCGACGAGCTCGCCGGGCATTTCGGCGGGATCGGCGCGTATCTCGGCCGCGACGATCAGGGCCGCATGGTGATCACCGTGATGCGCGATCGCCCCGCGGCCAAGGCCGGCTTGCAGGACAATGACATTCTGCTTGCGATAGACGATCAGCAGATCACGCCTGAGATGACCGTTGAGGAGACGGTCGCCTTGATCCGAGGCGAAGCAGGCACCAGCGTCAGGATCGCCTACCTGCGGCCACCAGCGACCGAACCGGCCAACGTCGAGGTGAAGCGCGAGCGCATCGAGACCCCTAGCGTCGAATGGCGCGTGCTCGACAAGGACGCGGGTGTCGGCTATGCGCGCATCGCCATCTTTGGCGAGCGAACCGCCGACGAGCTCCGCACGGGCATCGAGGAATTGAACCGCGAGGGCATCACACGTCTCGTCGTGGACCTGCGCGGAAACGGCGGCGGCCTGGTCGATGCGGCCATCAGCATTGCCAGCCAGTTTCTCAGAGGCGGCGACGTGCTGCGCGAGGTAAAACGCGGCGGACAGGAACGCTTTTATCCGGCCGCTGACGTACGCGGCCCGGCGCAGGATTGGGAGCTTGTCGTTCTTGTGGACGGCGGCACCGCAAGCGCTTCCGAAATCGTCGCAGGCGCGCTGCAGGATCGCGGCCGGGCTACCCTGGTCGGCGACAAGACATACGGCAAAGGTTCGGTCCAGGAAGTGCACGAGTTTCCCGACGGCGCTTCCCTGCACGTGACGGTGGCGCGGTGGCTGACGCCGGGCCGGCACCAGATTGACGGCAGCGGGCTCGAACCCGATGTGGCCGTGGGAATCAGCGAAGATGATCGGAACAACGGCCGCGACCCCCAGCTGGACCGCGCCGTGGCATGGCTCAAGGGCGAACGTTAGGCGCCAATCGTGTATACTGGACGGATGGCCTAACGGTCAGAGGATTATGTCATATGAAAGATAGCGCAATGACTACTGTTATGAAATTTCTCGTGGCCGGCATGGTCGCTCTGGTTCTGATTCTGGCGGCCTTCGGCGTGGGCGTGAGCGTCGGGGTCGGCCAGGGGCGTGGACTAACTGCTGCGGCTGCCCCGGTCGAGCAGGCTGCGCTCGCAGAGCCTGACGCCGCCGCGGAAATGGGGCCGACGCCGGCCGAGATGGTCGCTCAGGTAACGCGCGCCGCAACCGCGACGCCGGCCGCGCCGAAGTCTACCACCACGCCGGGGGCGACGCCGAGCCGCACGCCTTTCCCCACCCCGACGCGGCAGGACAAGTCCACGCTGCCCGACGAGGCGCCCATCGACACCGAGTTGCTGAACGAGGCATGGAAGCTGCTCAAGGAACAGTACTACGGCAACCTGCCCGAGGGTGAAGACGTCACCTACGCAGCCATCCGCGGCATTCTTTCTGCTCTCGGCGACAAGCACACCGCTTTCCTGGATCCCGAGCAGGCCGAGTCGTCCAACATGCAAATGGAGGGCGAGTTCGAAGGAATCGGCGCCGGCGTCGAGTCCGCGCCCGGTGGCGGGGTCCTGATTCGGCACCTGTACGACGGACAGCCCGCGCAGAAGGCCGGCATCGAGGTCGGCGACGTGGTGATGAAAGTCGACGGCCGCGATATCACGATGATGGACCTGAACGAGGCGGTCTCGCTGATCCGCGGCAAGCGCGGAACGGATGTCACGCTGACCATCAAGCGCGGCGATCAGAAGCCGTTCGATATCACCGTCACGCGCGCCCGTATCGAGATTCCGATTGTCACTGCGGAGACGCTTGCAGACGGAAAAATCGAATACATCGCCCTCAGCGAGTTTAGCAACTTCTCGACCGAGCGAATCCAGCAGGCGCTCGAGAGCGCGGCGAAGAAGAAGCCACAGGGCATCATCCTGGACCTGCGCGACAATCCGGGCGGTCTGCTGGATGCGGCCGTGCGGATCGGAAGCATGTTTGTTCCCGATGGCAACGTCGTCATCGAGCGGTTCTCGGACGGACGTCAGGAGGACTATCGGCGCCAGGGCCGCTACCTCTTGAACGACATCCCGCTTGTCGTACTGGTCAACGGTGGCAGTGCCAGCGCCTCGGAGATCGTCGCCGGCGCAATCCAGGATGCGGGCACGGGTGTGCTCATGGGCACGACCACCTATGGCAAAGGTTCGGTGCAGCTGCCGAACTCGATGAGCAATGGCTCGCAGCTTCGCATTACCATCGCGCGCTGGTACACGCCGAAAGATCGCGGCATCGACGGCGTTGGTCTCAGCCCCGACATCGAAGTGCCCGACGCGACCGCGGAGCAAGCGCAAGCCGACGAAGACCCGCAGCTTGACCGGGCAATTGAGTACCTGTTGACAGGCAAGTAGTTCTTTCTTGCCGCAGAGGACGCCGAGGTCTCAGAGCACCTGAGCGCAGTTGAGGAACTGAGCAGAACGAAAGGGCTCTGGGTACGCTCGGTGTCCTCTGTGGCTACCCACCGGGAGTCGGTTCGTGAGCAGGCACAGCGACGGCGATGTCAAGACGGTTGCCAGCAACCGCAAAGCGCTCTTCGATTACTTCATCGAGGACAAGTTCGAGGCCGGCATCGCGCTGACCGGCACGGAGATTAAGTCCGCGCGCGCGGGCCGGGTCAATCTTCGCGACGGGTTCGTGCTAATCCGCAACGGCGAGGCCTGGCTGGTGAACGTGCACATATCGCCGTATGACTTCGGCAACCGCGAAAATCATGAGCCGCGGCGAGAGCGCCGGCTGCTGCTGCACCGGCAGGAGATCCGCAAGCTCCAGAGCAAGGTGTCGGAGCGCGGCTGGACGGTCGTGCCGCTGGACATGCACCTCGTCAAAGGCCGGGCAAAAGTGGAGATCGCCCTGGTCCGCGGCAAACGTCAGTATGATCGCAAGGACGCGGTTGCCGAGCGCGACGCCGACCGGGAGCTGCGGCGGCAGTTGAAAGATCAGGACTGGAACTAAGCCCTAGTTAGGGCGAGTTAATCGGGCATAATGCCTGCTTTCTAACTTGATTCTAACCATTAACCTGCTATACTAGCAGGCACAGGGGGATGACTGGTTTCGACGGGGCAAATGGGTCGTTAGCTGCAAGCCGAGGCGCTCTCACCTCGCAAATCCAGAGCAAACTTACAAATGCCAACAACGGCAAGGCGTTCACCTTCCCGATGGCTCGCAACAGCGCTATGGCGCTCGCGGCCTAAGGGATACGTGGACAAATCGTCGCCTAACTAGCGACGACGGCGCTCCTACTGGGTCCCAGCGGCGGTAGATAGCGTCGTCACATACCGTAAGGTGCTTTGCGCTTACACCGATACGCGCAACTAAGATCATCGGCTGGCCGGACTAGTGGACGGTGGCGACTGCCGGACCGTCCGGCGAGATCAAATCAGCAGCTAAGCTTGTAGACGCTGGCGGTCGTTTGTTTCGGACCCGGGTTCGACTCCCGGCATCTCCACCTTGCGCCAGGCACATTCGCAGTGCCTGGCGCTTTGTTTTGCGCTCACCCCACGGCGCCGGTTTTCGCCGCGGGCGGCGACTTGCCTTGTCTGCACGCCCCGTGCTATGATCCGCTGTCATTGACGAAGAAGACCCGTTAGGCTCTCCGCAGCCTGGGGGGGCCGGGATTGCAGGGAGTCGACGCCGCATGGATCTAGGACTCAGGGACAAAGTTGCGCTCGTCGCTGCGGGCAGCGCGGGGCTTGGGCTTGCCGTGGCCACCGAGTTGGCGCGCGAGGGCGCCCGTGTTGCGATTTGCGGGCGCGACGCGACGCGACTGGCTGCCGCCGCGGACGCGATCCGGGACGCCGGCGGACAGGAAGTCCTGGCCGTTGCGGCTGACGTCGCGCAGAGCGTCGACGCAAAACGCTTCGTAGACGAGGCTGCGTCGCGTTTTGGGCGGGTCGATATCCTTGTGACCAACGCGGGGGGGCCGCCCTCCGGCGAGTTCCTCGACCTCGACGAAGAGGCCTGGCGCAAGGGTGTTGACCTCACGCTGTTGAGCGCGGTTAACCTGTGCTATGCGGCCGTGCCCCATATGCGGCAGGCGGGCGGCGGCCGAATCATCGCGATAACATCCGTCTCCGTCAAGCAACCGCTCCGAAACCTGACGCTCAGCAACTCGATACGCGCGGCCGTCGTCGGGCTCACTAAGACCCTGTCGATCGAGCTTGCGCCGCACAATATCCTCGTGAACTCAGTGCTGCCCGGCTGGACTCGCACCCAGCGCGTGGACGAGCTCATGGCGGCGCGGACCGCCAAACAGGGCGTCGCGCGCGAACAGGTCGAGGCGGGCATCGTCGGCGACATTCCGCTGAAGCGCATGGGTGAGCCGGAGGAATTCGCGGCGGTAGTCGCCTTCCTGGCCTCAGAGCGCGCCAGCTACGTGACCGGCGTTGCGATTCCTGTCGACGGCGGCAGTATTCGCACGCCCTTCTGATCTCATATTCTCTCCACATCTCAAAGGACCGAGTCGTGACCTCATCAACACCCTTATCGCAAGCGGCTGCCAGTGCCACGCCCGATTACAGCCTCGAGCTGCGAATTGCCATTCAACTCGCCCGCGAGGCGGGCGCCATCGTCCGAACCTTTTACGACGTGCCGCCTACCGTGCGCTGGAAAGACCCGACCGAGCCGGTCACTGAGGCCGACCGCGCGGTGAACGCGTACCTGGTGAAGCAGCTCGGCCAGCACTTCCCACAAGACGGGATGCTGGCGGAAGAGTCAAAGGATGACTTCAGCCGCCTGCAAAGAAGCCGCGTCTGGATCGTGGACCCGCTCGACGGGACTGCGGAGTTCATCGCCCGCAACGGCGAATTCGTCATCATGATTGGCCTGGCCGACGAGGGAGAGCCGGTGGTGGGTGTCGTATATCAGCCGATCGACGACGTGCTGTTCGCGGCCGCGCTCGGACAGGGCGCATTCGTGGAGGAATTTGGCGAGCAGCGGCCCTTGCGCGTGTCCGGGGAGAGCGCGCTAAATAAGTTCCGGCTCGTGGTGAGCCGGTCGCACCGCCCCGCGCTCGTCGACACGGTGATCACCCGCATGGGCCTGCAGCGCGAGCGGAGCATCGGCAGCGTGGGCCTGAAGATCGGCCTGATCGCGCGCGGACAAGCGGAGTTCTACGTCCACCCGAACCCGGGCACCAAAGAGTGGGATACGTGCGCGCCGGATATCATCGTGCGTGAGGCCGGCGGCATGATGACAGACTGCTGGAATCGACCCCTGCGCTACAACCGGGAGAATGTGCGCAACCGGTTCGGGGTCCTCGCCAGCAACGGGGTCGCGCACACGGAGGTTTCCGACGTGATCGCGGAGGTTCTTGATGACGCCGGCCTGGATTCCGACTTCGGATTTTAGCCGTGCTTCCCGGCTGGCTTAAGCCTATCCCCGACGGGGACAGAAACGGGGCGGGCGCTCCGCCACCTGTTGACCTCACCCAGGCCCACCACGACCCGGTCTTCCTGCGCGACGTGGCCACATGGGACATCGACCGCCAACGGATGCTGTTTCAGGTCCTCGTGCCCGTCCACCTGCTTGTCAAGTACGGCATCGACCCCGTTCGGCTGACCGACCCTCAGGGGCGCTCGGTCGCCTACGCGCGTTCCGGGGCCAATCACGGCAGCTATCGCTTCGAGTTGTATCACACGAACGGGGCCGGCGAGCCGATGGCCGAGCTGGAGCTGGCTGACACGCAATTCAATCAGATCGAAGTCGTGTGGGTAACCCTGCAAGACCCGCTCGGCCACCGCTTCGATATCGACCGGCTGCCCGGCGGCGCTACGACGATGCGTGGCACGGTCGCGCGGAACATCGTCGCGGAAGAAGCCGCGATGGCTGCCGGGCTCGCGCCGGGCCAGGTGCGCCGCGGCCTGCGGGCGTTCGGCTGGCTGGCCGAGCGGATCGAGACGCTGATGCTCTGCCTGAACCAGCGCGAGTATATGGCGCAACCTCTCTTCTACCATACGGCGGTGCTTTTCGAGCAGTACGGCTTCAGCTACGTTCAGGGCCAGTCGCGCATGGAGGAGATCAACGCCGGTTTTCTGCCCGGCGGTCAGCTGCGGGAGCGCCTCGATGGCAGCACGCCTTTCCGTCAGCTCGCGCTTGCCGATACGATTCGGGGCCGGTCCTGGGCGATTCACGATGGAATTGCCGGCGCGCAGTGGGACCGCGTCCGCATGGTTAAGCGGCTCGGCGTAAACGCGCATGTACGCACTGCGCCGGGCTTTGTCTGGTAAGGAGGAATCGTTCTATGGAGCCTGTCCGGCTTGGCGATCCCGTAAGGATCGGCGTAATTGGCGGGAGCGGCGTCTACGACATGGAGCAGCTCAAGGACGTGCGCGAGGTGCGGGTGGACACGCCCTTTGGCGCCCCGTCGGATGCCTACGTTGTCGGTGCGATCGAAGGGGAGCCGGTGGCCTTTCTCCCCCGCCACGGCCGCGGTCACCGCATAAGTCCGGGCCGCCTGAATGCGCGTGCCAACATCTACGGGTTCAAGAAGCTCGGCGTCGAGTACTTGATTTCAATCAGCGCGTGCGGCAGCCTCCAGCCGGAGAACAAACCGGGCGACATCGTCATCCCCGACCAGCTTTTTGACCGCACGCGAGGGCGCATTTCGAGTTTCTTCGACGACCCGGCCGCCGGAACCGGAGGGCTGGTCGTCCATGTGTCGGTGGCTGAGCCGTTCTGCCCGACTCTGAGCGCGATCTGCGCGGATGCGGTTGCGGCAGCGGGCCACGAGCCCCATCGCGGCGGGACGTTCGTGACCATCGAGGGGCCGCGTTTCAGCACAAAAGCCGAAAGCCTGAGCTTCCAGAAACTGGGGTTTGCGATTGTCGGCATGACCGCGATTCCCGAAGCGTTCCTCGCCCGCGAAGCGGGCATGAGCTACGCGACGATGGCGCACGTCACGGACTACGATGTCTGGCATGAGACAGAGGCGCCGGTTACGGTGGACATGGTGATTCGGCAGTTGCTCGCGAACGCGGAGGTCGCGAAGGCGTCGGTTGTCAACGCGGTCAAATCCCTGAAGGGAGCGCCCCCCTCCCCATACAGCGACGCCCTCCGGGACGCCATTATCACGAACCGCATGGCGATTCCCGCGGACGTGGCAGCGCGTCTCGAGCTGCTTGTCGGCCGGTACTTGTAGCCCCCTTCCCCACGCAGAAGCAATCAAAAACAGGGCGGATCCATTTGATCCGCCCTGTTTTTAACCTCTTCGACTATGCGAACTACTGCGCGGCTGCGATTGCCGCATCCACCGAGGCCTTGAACTGCTCATACTGCCGCGCACCCTCGATTTTCTCCCCATTGATGAAGAAAGTAGGGGTCGCGTTCACACCCTTGGCGCGCGCCTCGGACTCGCTGGCCGCCACGGTGTTGTAGTGGGCGTTGCGGTCAACGCACGGATCGAACTGCGCCGAGTCAAGGCCAAGCTCGGCCGCATAGCGCTTCAGCAGCGGCTTGGTGAAGGGGTTCGCGCTGGTTCCTTGCCGCGCGAACAGCGCATCGTGGTAATCCCAGAAGCGCCCTTGGTCCGCCGCGCACTCAGATGCGTTCGCCGCATCGCGCGTCGCCGTGCCACCGATAATCATGTGCTTGAACTCGAAGCGCACTTTGCCGGTGGACTCGTACTCCTCGCGCAACTGCTTGCCCTGATTCAGGGCAAAATCGCGGCAGTGCGAGCAGCCGTAATCCGAGTAGTCAATGACAGTGACCGGGGCGTCGACAGGCCCCCACGCGGTCCCCTCCCCCACCCGGTTCGTAGCCGTCAACGGGGCGTTCGCGGCGCGGTTGGCCAGGAGGATGATGCCGGCGAAGACCAACACGACGGCGCCGATGATGCCGATCAGGAGCGCCGGGGAGAGCTTGGACTTTTTCGGCGCAGGCTGCGGTTTGCGCGGGGCCGAGTACGCAGACTTGGGCTTCTGCGGCTGTTTTGCCATAGAGTGCCTTCTCCTCAGGTTGTGATGTGGGGACAGTCGCAGCCCCGTATGCGCGCCTCCACGCACGCCGGAGCAACCCGAAAAGTATACCATATCTCCCGTTAACGTCAATTAAGCGGCGCAATTTGCCGCAAAATGGCCTCGCAATTGACACTACCGGCGCTTTGCGCTATGATTCGCAAGATTCAGCCGCGGGCGTCGAACACGCCGGCCGGCGACACCGC
The DNA here is from genome assembly GCA_025454635.1 of Anaerolineae bacterium. Classification (GTDB taxonomy): domain Bacteria; phylum Chloroflexota; class Anaerolineae; order CG2-30-64-16; family CG2-30-64-16; genus JALOOB01. The sequence goes on along the minus strand of JALOOB010000046.1, from coordinate 4,478 downwards.
CCCGAGGAACAACCACCAAGATGAGCGCCGCGACATTGTCCGGGACGAGCCTGTCCCATCCGGCGCCTCTGATCCGCCGCTACGGTTGGCCGGTAGCGTTCGGGGTCCTTCTCCTGTCCCTGGCAGCGTTTCTGGCGTTCGCCCCGCTCCGCTGGGCAGCGCTTGGCCTGCTTGCGGGCGGCGTGACGCTTGCGGTGTTCATCCAGCCGGCCGCCGGGTTGGTAGCCATCGCGCTGCTGATCCCGTGGGGCGGGCTGATCGACCTGCCGCTGCCTTTCGTCGGGCCGGTGGACCTGCTCGTGGGCCTGACCGTCGTAGCATGGCTGGCGCGGGAGGTTGCGCTGCGGCGGGAGATCCGCGTGCGGTGGCCGCCGTTGAGCCTCTCGCTGGCCGTGTTCGTGTGGGTGGCGGGGCTGAGCCTGACGCAGGCGTTCTCGTGGCGCGACGGGCTGCCGGAATGGCTCAAGTGGGTCGAGTTTGCGGCGCTGTACCTGGTCGCGGCGCAGATACTCGACCGGCGATCGCGGTGGTTTGTGGTGGCCGCGCTCTTTGCCGGCGCGCTCAGCCAGGCCGCGCTCGGGGCATACCAGTTCCTGCGGCAGGTGGGGCCGGAAGGCTTCCTGTTGCCCGGCGGTTTCATGCGCGCGCACGGCACGCTGGAGCAGCCGAACCCCTTCGCGGGGTACCTGGGGTACACGGCGCCGCTGGCCGCGAGCTTGGCGCTCGCCGCGCTCGTGGTGGCCTGGCGCAGGCGGTCGTCTCGGGTTCTGCTGCTCGCCGTGGCGCTCGCCGCGATTGCCGCGGCGATTGCGGCGGGTATCTTGATGAGCTGGTCGCGCGGGGCGTGGCTGGGGCTGGCCGCGGCGCTGGTGGCGGTCGCCGGTCTGCGCAACTGGCGGACCGCGATGGTGACGGCAGCCGTGATTGCGGCGCTCGTTGTCGTGGTCGCGGTGTTCGGGACGGGGTGGCTGCCAGGTTCGATCAGCGGCCGCCTGGCCGACATCGGGGCTTACTTCAGCGTGCCCGATCCGGCGCGGACGGAGATCACGGACGAGAACTTCTCCGTGCTTGAACGGCTGGCGCACTGGAACGCGGGGCTGCGGATGTTCGACGACGCGCCGTGGCTCGGCGTGGGCATCGGGAATTACGGCGTCAGCTATGGCCGCTATCCGCAGCCGCACTGGTACGAGCCGTTGGGGCACGCGCACAACTTCCTGATTAACTTCCTGGCCGAGACGGGCGCGCTCGGGCTCGCAGCCTTCCTCGTCTTCTGGCTGGGGCTGGCGCGGGTCGCGTGGCGGGCCGGGTGGAACGCTAACGATCCGTGGCACGCGGCGCTGGCGCTCGGCGTGCTCGGCGCATGGGTCTATCTGACCGTTCACAACCTGTTCGACAATCTGTTTGTTCAGCACCTGCAGTTGCAGATGGCGCTGCTCCTGGCCGCCCTGGCCGCGGGCAGGAGCGCACCCACACCGCAGGGCGAGCGAGGCGTATGAATAGAGGACTTCCGTTCGGAAACGTCATGTCGACTGAACTGCCGCAATTCCTTGACACGCTGCTGCGACTGCCGGGCATCAACCGGCTCGGGCTGGCCGACCGGCCGCGCGAGTTGATTCGATTCCTAAAGTTCGCGACCGTCGGCGCAATCGGCATGGTCGTCGACCTGACCGTACTGACCGTTGCGCGTGAGTGGCTGGGGATGTCGCTGTCGTTAGCGGTTTTCCTCGGCTTCACCGTCGCGGTGATCTCCAACTTCACATGGAACCGGCTTTGGACGTTCCCTGAAAGCCGCGAGCGGCCCATCGGGCCGCAGCTGGTCCAGTTCTTCATCATTAACGCGATCGGCCTCGGCATCAACGAGGTCGTCGTGCTCGGCCTGCATCCGATGTTCAGCCGCTTCCTCCCTGATCCGCCCGCGTACATGGCCGCGAAGGTCATTGCGATCGGCATCGTCCTGTTCTGGAACTACTTCGTCAACCGCAAGTGGACGTACAAGGGCATTAGCTGACGCGCAGGCGTCGCCGAAGAATGCGCATCACCATCGACTATACCGCAGCGGTGCGACAACGGGCAGGGGTCGGCCGGTACACCCGCAACCTGGTCCACGCGCTCGCGCTTCTCGATCGGGAAAATGAGTACTGCCTGTTCACCGCGGGCGATGCGCCGCCACCTGAAAGCTGGCCGGGCGGAAGGCTGCCGGCGAACTTCACCCTCCGCACAACCCCGGTGCCGGCCCGCCTTCTCACGGCCGGCTGGCATAAGCTGCGCCTGCCCGTGCCGGTCGAGCAGTTTGCCGGCGCGACGGATATCTTCCACTCGCCCGACTTCACCTTGCCGCCGCTGCGCGCCGCGCGCGGGGTCGTCACGATCCACGATCTCTCGTTCCTGAAGCTGCCCGAGTACGCTGATCCGGGATTGCGCGAGTATCTGACCGCGCGGACGCCGGACTCAGCGGCGCGCGCGCGACGCATCCTGGCCGATTCGGAGAACACCCGGCAGGACGTGATCGAGCTGCTCAAAACGCCGCCTGAGAAGGTGAGCGTGGTTCACGCGGGGGTGGATGCCCGTTTCCGCCCGGTGACCGATACGGCGCAGCTCGAAGCGGTCCGCGAGCGTTACCAATTGCCGGAGTTATTCGTTCTCTTTGTCGGCACCATCGAACCGCGCAAGAACCTCGGCCGCCTGATCGCCGCGTACGCCGAGATGCGCCGGCAGACCGGCCTCCCCCACGGCTTGATCCTCTGCGGCGGAAAGGGCTGGCTCTCTGACGGCATTTACGAGCAGGTGCAGCGCGAGGGACTGGAAGAGGACGTGAGGTTTCCCGGTTTTGTAGACGACGCGGACCTGCCTGCGCTATACACGCTGGCAGACCTGTTTGCGTTCCCATCGCTGTACGAGGGTTTCGGCATGCCGCCGCTCGAAGCGATGGCGTGCGGCACGCCAGTTATCGCAAGCCGCAATTCGAGCCTGCCCGAAGCGCTCGGGGCCGCGCCGCTATACGTCGACGCGGAGGACACGGACGGGCTGGCCGATGCGATGGCGCGCGTGCTGGGCGATGCGACATTGCGACTGCGGCTGGCCGACCTGGGCCGCGCGCAGGCCGCGCGCTTCACGTGGGAGCGCGCGGCGGGGCAACTGCTCGCCGCGTACCGGCAGGTGATGGCTTAACATGCTGCCGCCCATCGCCCCCCGGCCCGAACCCCCGCGGCCGCGCCTGAAGTGGTGGCCGGTGCTTGCCGCGTTTGCGATAGCCCTGGTCGGCTATTTCGGCGCGTGGGTGTGGCACCGGGTCGCCGGGCTCGTGGTCACGGGCGTCGACCTGGCGGAGTACGTCAAGTTCATCCCCGCATACCGGGGCGGCGAAATCCGGCTGCTGCGCGAGTCCTTCTATATGCCCCTGGTGGCGGGCAGCCTCATCGCCGGTCTGGTCGCAAGCCGCCGCGTGCTGCCGCTCTGGCTGCGCTGGGTCGCCGGCCTGCTCGCCATCCCCTTGGCGCTTGCCATGCTGCCGCCCGCCTGGAGTCCGGCGCTGCTCATGATGCCCGAGTTCCGGCTGCAGTCGGTTGCCATCGCGCTGTGCATCGCGGCGCTCCTGCTGCTCCCTGCGACGCGCTTCCTGCCCGACTGGCTGGTCCTGCTTGTAATCGCCGTCCTGGCGCTCGCCGCGGCCATCTGGCCCGCGACCGGGTTCCTGCAACTGCTGGCGCCTATCGAAGCGCTCTACCGGCAGCCAATCCGGCCCGGTTGGGGTTTCTGGCTCTCAACGCTCGGGTTCCTGGCCGTCGCGTTCTTCGCCATCCTCGGCGCGATCCCCCGCCGGCCCCGGCGCTGACCCTTCCGACGCGCCCTGCGCCGCCTCCCTGATCCGGCTGAGGTCGATCCGCCAGTTGCGCACCAGCGGCGGCGGGAAACGTCCGCGCGCGATGGCGGCGGTCAGCTCGCGCAGGTGCGCCTCCGCCCGCTGCGCGAGCTCGGGGCTTAGTTCGCCCAGCAGCACGCTGCGCTCGAACTCCTCCTCGCCATGCACCGTTACGCGGCCCTGCGGGTCAATGCGGATGTCGAGGATGTAGTCGTCCGCCCGACAGCCCGACTCGTCGCACGTGATCGGCCCTGAGACGTCGATACGCGTGCCGAGGGGCTCGCCGTCCGCCAGGTAGTAGCGCTCCACGACCTGGTCGTACTGAGGAAGCCAGAAGCGGTACCAGACCGCTCCGGTGTCGGCCACGACGTCCCCGTAAAGCGCGCGCGGCTCGGGCAGGTGTTTCCAGATCACGCGTTCGACCAGCGCATCGCCGAGCAGCTCGAAGCGGTAGGCGTGGACGTAGGCGGGATCGCCGAAGACGCCGGAACGGATTTCGCGATGCGGCATCAATACCTCGCTTTGACATGGCATCGGGCGTCCATTATGATTGCGGGATGCAACCGTCTGCTGGAAACGCGCGATCTTTCCGGCTAACAAGGCGGGACGAACGCGGCTC
>JALOOB010000299.1 GCA_025454635.1 Anaerolineae bacterium | reverse complement strand
TTCCCGCGCCGTTCATCGCGCTCGGCGAGCGGCTGCTCAACTGGGGCTTCTGGGCCGACCTCGCAAAGTCGCAGGGGTTTGCGGACGGCGCGATGTTCTGGAGCTACGAAGCAACCCAGATTGCGCGTTTCGGGCTGATGGCGCTGCTATCCGGCGCGTCCGTCCTGCTGGCGCTGCGCTTTCAGGTCGACGAGACGACGCCGCGGCGCGCGCTGCGCCGGCTGGCGCCGCTGCTCCCCCTCCTCGTCCTCACGTTTGACCTGTGGCTGATGGGCCACTCGTTCAACCCAGCCGTCGACCCGAAGCTGCTCGACCTCACCCCCCCGTCGGTCGCGTTTCTCCAGAGCAAGCTGGACCCCGCGCAGCCGTGGCGGCTGACGAGCTTCGACGACGCGGAAAACGAGAAAGTGCTCAACGCCAACTCGACGATGCGTTACGGGCTCGAAGACATCCGCGGGTACGACTCGATCATTCCGAAGCAGTACGTCGCCTACATGAAGCGGCTGCACCCCCAGGGCGAGCTGCTCTACAACCGCATCGCGCCGATCTACTCCGAACTGGGCGGGCAGCGCAACGACGCCGCGCTCGATAACCCCCTGCTGCACCTGCTCGGCGCGCGTTATGTCATTGCCACGCAGCCCATCTCCAACACGGGATACAGCCTCGTCTACGATGACGAGGTAAAGATCTACGAGAACGCAAACGCACTCCCGCGCGCGTTCATTGCGCAGCAGGCCGTGGCCGCGCCCGACCAGGAGGCCGCGCTCGATCGCCTGCAACAGGTGGACCCGCGAAACGTGGTCGTGGTGGAAGGACTGGCCGAAAGCGACCTGCCGCCCCCCTCTTCGCCGCAGATCAAGGAAGCCCAGTTCAGCAGCCGCGAAAACCGCGAGTACTTCGTCGACGTCAACATCAGCGACCGCGGCTGGCTCGTCGTCACCGACAACTACTTCGATGGCTGGAAGGCGTACCTGCGGCCCTTCGGCGTCAGCGGCGAAGGCATGGACGCGAGCGGACAGTCCATTGAGACGCAACTGCCGATTTACCGCGCGGACGGGACCTTCCGCGCGGTGTACCTGCCCGAGGCCGGCCAGTGGACCGTGCGCTTCGTCTACTCCCCGCGCAGCGTCTTGCTCGGCGTCTACCTGTCATTCCTCTCCCTCATCACCCTGATTCTGCTCGTCGGTTGGTGGGCCTGGGGCAAGTACTACAAAGGTGAGGGAAGCGAAGTCGGCACGGTCGCGAAGAACAGCACGGTTCAGGTCATCATGAGCCTGATGAACCGGGCCATCGACTTTGCGTTCGCCATGCTCCGGCTGCGCGTGCTCAGCCCCGAGGGCGAAGGCAGCTACGTCACTGCGATCACGTTCTACCTCATCGCTGAGATCGTCACCCGCTTCGGCCTCGGCACGCTGCTCACCCGCGACGTCGCCTTCGAGAAGGCCCGCGCGCGCAAGTATCTATGGAACGTCATCTCGCTGCGGACGCTCCTGTGGCTGGTGAGCTTGCCGGTTATCGCGGTCGTCCTGTATTTCTTCCAGCACTCCCCTTCCCCGCTCACCAGCGCGGAAGTGCAGGCCATCGCGCTCTTTGCGGCCGCGCTCTTCTTCGCCAACATCGCCGACGCGCTCTCGTCCGTGTTCATGGCGTTCGAGAAGATGGAGTATCCCGCGGCCAATGCCACCGCCATCACGGTCGCGAAGGTGGCGCTCGGCGGTCTCGTCATCCTGCCGCCGTTCAACGCGGGTTTTGTCGGGCTCGCTGCGGTCAGCGTGGTAATGAACTTCGTCCAGGTGATCTGGCTGTGGATCACGCTGGAACAGAAGGTCCTGCGCCCGCACGAGGCCGGTGTTGCCACAGAGGGCGCACAGAGCGCCGAGGCTCGAACAGGCTCTGGAGTCTCCGCGTCCTCTGTGGCGAAACGGTTTGATTGGCCTCTGCAAAAGTACATGCTGCGCGAGTCCGGCCCGTTGATGATCAACCACCTGCTGGCGACCGTGTTCTGGCGCATCAGCCAGCTCGTGCTGCGCGCGGCGGTGAACCCCGCAGCCGTCGGCATCTTCTCCGCGGGCATCAAGTACGTGGACGGGCTGAACGTGATCCCCGCCTACTTCACCGCCGCGATCTTCCCGCTGATGAGCCGGTACGCGCAGTCGGGGAGCGAGGCGTTCGTCAAGGCGTACCGGCTCGCGCTGCAACTGCTCTTCATCGTGGCGCTGCCCATTGCCGTGTTCTTCACCTTCGAGGCCACGCCGCTCATCCGCATCCTCGGCGGGGCCGCGTACCTGCCCGATTCGGCCATCGCGCTGCGCATCATGATCTGGTCGATCCCCATCGGCTTCATCAACTCGGTCACTCAGTACGCGCTCATCGCCGTGAATCAGCAGCGCTACCTGACGCGCGCATTCGTCGTCGGCGTGGCCTTCACCGCCATCAGCAACTGGCTGCTCGTGCCGCGCTACGGCGCGGTCGCCGCGGCAGCATTGCTGATTCCGGCCGAGTTGTCGCTGTTCATCCCGTTTGCATGGGCGGTGCGCCGCTACATCGCGCCAATGCCCTGGCTCTCGCTGCTTGGCCGGCCGCTCTTGGCAACCGCAGTTAATGTCGCTATAGTATGGGGCCTGGACCGCGCGGGCCTCCCGACGATCCTGGCGGTCGCCGCAGGCTTTGCGGTCTACGCAGTGGTCCTCTTTGCGCTGGGCGCATTCCGCGGCGAGGAGTTCGCCGTTCTCCGCAACGGCCTTAATCGCCGCTTGCGCCGGCCCGCGGCCGAAGCGAGTCCGTAAGATATTTTCGGCTGCGGATGTCACTACGAAGAACCGAAGGCGCGAAGGTTCACGAAGATTTCAAACCCTTTGTGCGCCTTGATGTCTTTGATCCTTCGCGGTTAGTTATGCTTAGGAAGTAGGCGCGTATGAGCAGTGAGAACGTGCTGGAACTCCAGGGGATCACGAAGGCCTACAAGGAAAACGTCGCGCTCAACAACCTGTCATTCAGCGTCCGCCGTGGGGAGATCCACGGGCTGCTTGGCGACAACGGGGCAGGAAAAACGACGCTCCTTAAGTTGCTGACCGGGCTGTTGCCGCCCGACTCATACACGGGCCAGGTCTGGGCGCAGGGCCAGCCTGTCCTGCTCACATCTCCATCCGAGGCCATCAAGCACCACATCGGCATCGTCCCGCGCCGGCCCGGCATCTTCACCGGGCTGACCATCGCCGACAACGTGGTGCTTGGCAAGGAAATGCGCGGGTTGATCGTCAACCAGGCGAAGATGCGCGACGATGCGGTCAAACTCATGGAGATTGTGGGGCTGAAGCTGGAACCTTCCGTTAAGGCCAACAGCCTGACCGCGAGCCAGCAGCGGCTGATCATGATCGCGCGGGCCCTGAGCATGGACACGCAAGTCATCGTGCTCGACGAGCCGGCCGCGTTCCTGACGACCGCGCAGGACCTTAGCCAGTTGTTCCGCGCGCTGCGCTCGCTCGCGGAGCGCAACATCGCGACCCTCTATATGACGCGGCGGCCGGCGGAGGCCATCCAGATCGCGGACCGAATCAGCGTGCTGCGCGATGGGGAGATCGTGGCCGAGTGGCAGCGGGTCGATTTCGACGAGACCACCATGATGAAGCAGATGCAGACCCAGCGCATCGGCGATGCGGGATATGTCGACTACGACGATCTGAACCAGCAGCGCGGGTGGTTGGACGGGCTGCGAAATCTCTTTGGCGGCAATCGAAGTTAGGGATCGGCCCGCGCTTGAACTAACCACAAAGACGCAAAGAAACGAAGGTTCACGAAGGCCTTCGTGCAGCTTTGATTCTTCGGTCCTTCGTGGTTAATCGGCGCTGCGTTGAAGCCGAATAGGAGTTGGGCGATGCGGATTGGGATTATCACGAGCGGCGGCGATGCGCCGGGCATGAATGCGGCGATACGCGGGATCACGCGGTGCGCGCTGGACCAGGGCGTCGAGGTCGTGGGCATCCACGAAGGCTGGCAGGGCGTGGTGGACGGCGGCGACAGGTTCGAGCCGTTCAACTGGCGGAGCGTCGGCGGCATATTGCAGCTTGGCGGCACTTGCCTCGGCACCGCAAGGTCAGAGGCATTCCGCACCGTCGCAGGCCGGCGGCAGGCGGCGCGGAACCTGGTGCAGCACGGCATCGACGGGTTGGTCGTGATCGGCGGCGACGGCTCGCTGACCGGCGCGCTGCTGCTCCACGAGGAATGGGCGGATCACCTTAAGGCGCTGGCCGCAGAGGGCGCGATCGCCCCGGAAAAGGCCGAGAACATCCAGCCGTTTCGCATCGTGGGGCTGCCCGGCTCCATCGATAACGACCAGTTCGGCACGGATATGAGCATCGGCGCGGACACCGCGCTCAACACCATCGTGGACGCAGTGGACCGCCTCAAGTCGACCGCAGACTCGCATCAGCGCACTTTTGTCGTCGAAGTGATGGGGCGGCGGTGCGGTTACCTTGCGCTGATGGGCGCAGTCGCAACAGGCGCAGACTGGGTGCTGATCCCCGAAGAAGAGATGGATGCCCGCTGGCA
>JALOOB010000298.1 GCA_025454635.1 Anaerolineae bacterium | reverse complement strand
GAGTACGGCTCGACCACCGTGTAGGTCATCTCCTTGAGCTTGAGCGCCAACTCGAACGCGGTGCTGTAGTTGTAGCCCCGGCCGATCGTCACGCAAGAGATCATGTATCGGTAACGCTCGGCCACGCGGGCCATCTCCGCGTGCGCGTCGAGCGCCTCGCGAACCTTCCCCGGAATACGCCGCAAGGCTTCCCCGCGCCCTTCGTCCGCAACAAGCGCCACGCTTAGCATCGCGATCGCCGTTAGCTCCGCCGTGTAAGTCTTGGTGGCTGCCACTGAGCGCTCTTCACCTGCGCGTAACTGGACGACATGATCAGCCGCGTCCGCCAGGTCAGAGTCCGCGAAATTAGTCAGAGCGGCAGTCGGCGCGCCCTGCCTGCGCGCCTCCGCAAGGACCGAAACGATATCCGGGCTTTTGCCTGACTGGCTGATACCGAGGACGAGGGCGTTGCCGAAACGCGGCGGCGCGTCGTAGATGGTGAAAAGGCTCGGCGCAGCGAGGCCGACGACGAGGCGGTTACAGGCGCCGAGCAGGTACTGGGCGTATCGAGCGGCGTTGTCGCTGGTGCCGCGCGCCGCGATGACGATGTGATCGATCTGCCGGCGTTTGATTTCTGCGGCAACACGGGCGATGGAAGTCTGCTCTTCGTCCAGGAGGCGCGCGAGGACGGCAGGCTGCTCGTGGATCTCGCGATATACGTGGAGTTGGGACTTATCGATTTCTGGCATCACGATTCCTCACGGGTAGGCCTGACCCGCGCCAGGCGTGGGGTCACTCAACGGCCAGGTCTACTCTGCGACGTACACGACCTCGCCGCGCGCGATGGTAGCCTTGACTTCGAGATCACGCGAAAGAAGGACCATATCGGCCACGTAGCCCGGCTCGATCCGCCCGCGCTCGCGGCCGAGGCCGAGCAAGCGGGCAGGCGTCGTGGTCACAGTGGCAAGCGCATCCTCGAGCGCGCAGTTTGTCCGCGCGCGCAGGTTGCGAAGGCCCTCGTCCAACGACAAGATACTGCCTGCGAGGGTCTCATACTCCCCGAGCTTGTGGCGGCCGGGCCCCATGCCCAGCGCGGCCATGCAGTCGGTGACCATGCTGAAGCGTTCCGGGCCGAGCAACTTCCAGACTAGGCCGATCATCGCCGGGTGGGTGTGGATGCCGTCGGGGATGAAGCCGGCAGACGCGCGCGGGTCGCTAAGCAGCGCGCCGGCAAGGCCGGGCTCCCGGTGCGCAAGCTGAGGCATCGCGTTGAAAAGATGCGTCCCGTAGCGCACACCGGCCGCAAAGTCGCCATGCTGTGCCCCGCGCTGACAAGCACGCCGTTGCGGACGAGCGCGTCGACGACGTCGAGCGCGCCGGGAAGTTCGGGCGCGAGCGTGACGAGGCGAACGCCCGCGGCCGGAGACCAATCGCGGGCCGCCGCGACGGACGGAGGCAACAGATGGTCTGCGTTGTGCGCGCCCTTGCGCGCTGGATTGAGGAAGGGGCCTTCGAGGTGGAGGCCGAGCGGTTCTGCGCCGCGAAAGCCGGGAGGGCGCGAGCAGATGACTTTCTGCGCGGCCGCAATATTCGCCAGGGGTGACGTGATGATGGTCGGCAGAAATGTCGTCACGCCGTAGCGAGCATAACGCTCGGCCACGGACCAGATGGTTGCCGGATCGGCGGTGAAGTCGTAGCCGAACGCACCGTTCACTTGGAGGTCGATGAATCCGGGCGCGAGAAAGGCGCCGCCCGCATCGACGATCCGCGCTCCCGCCGGCGCATCGACTTGGCTCGTCGGGCGAACCGCGGTGATTCGTTCGCCTTCGACGGTGACCGCAGCATCCCAGAAGCGACGCTCAGGGGTGATAACATAGGCGTGGGTAATGAGCAGCATGCTTCACTCGCTGGAACCGGGGTGGCCCTCACCGGGGCGTCCCCATTATACGACGAGTGTCAAGCAACGCCAGGGCGAGGTCCGCGCAAAATGCCTTGTCAGCGCGCGCTCGAATATGTTACAATTCCGGCGCGCATCTGGAATCTTCTCCCCGCGAAAGGAAGCTCATGGAAGTCGAAGCCAAGTTCAGGGTGCCCAACCGGGAAGCGTATCGGGAGTTGCTGCGGCTCCGGGAGCTCGGGGAATTCGCAATCGCGCCCGTCAAGCGGGTGCGCGTGGCAGACCGGTATTTCGACACCGCGGACGGGAGGTTGCTGGCGGGCGGCTACTCCTGCCGGCTGCGCACGCAGGGCGGAGCAGTGGTTGCAACCCTGAAAGGGCTGGGCGAGAGCGCAGGCGCGGTGCACCGTCGCGATGAGCAGGAAACCGCGCTGCCCGCGCTCCTGCTTGACCCTCGCGAGTGGCCGGAGAGCGCAGCGCGCGACCTCGCGCTGGCCCTGACCGACGGCGCCCCGCTCGAACCCCTCTTCGACTTGGACCAATCGCGAAGCAAGGCCGACTTGACGCTGGGCGGCCGGCGGGTGGCCGAGTGGAGCCTGGACGAGGTGCGCGCGGTGGTCGGACAGCGGCCCGCTTTTTATTACGAGTTGGAGGTCGAGCTGGGGCCTGACGGAACCGAAGCGGACCTGGAGGCAGTCGCTCGCGCGCTCCAGGTCGATTGCGCGCTGGTCCCCGAGCATCGGTCGAAGTTCCAGCGCGGCCTTGAGATGCTGCGGATTCGCGGCGCGGCGGTCGAAGGCGACCTCACCACGTCCGAGCGCGCTGCGCTGCAAGGGTATACGCAGGGCGCGGACCCCGAACTGGCTCGCCGCGCCGCAACCGTGCTCGCATGGGCCGACGACCTGCCCACGCGCGAGATCGTCGCGCGGACAGGCTTGTCCGCCGGCCGCGTGCGGTTCTGGCTGCGCGCATTTCGCGCCGAGCGCATGGACATCTTCACCGGCATGGTGGCGGAGCCGGGAGCGGTCACTCCAGAAGTGACTGGCGAGGCCGAAGAACTTGCCGCGGCCATTGCCACCCTTGACGAATGGGCGCCCCGGGCGGAGGCGCCTGTCGCAGCCGCCGATGCTGCGCCAGAACCTGCCGACGTCGAGCCGGACCTTTCCGAAGCCGGAAAGCGCAAGGGCAAACGCGGCGCGGCTAAGGAGAAGAAGCAAGGGCTGCCGACAGTCACCGAGTTTCTCCGCGAGCACGGCGCGGACATCCCGCGCGCGCGGTTCATGGCCGACAACGCAGAGAAGCTATTCGACGGGCTGCGCAAGGTCCACGGGCTGCCGAAAAAGCGGGCGAAGCTCGCGCGAACCGCGGCGATGCTGACCGCAGTGGGGGCCACGCTCGACCCGGACGACCCGGCGCGCGCGGGCCGCGACCTGATTCTCGCGCAGCCCTTGCACGACGTAAGCACCGGCGAGCGGCTGGCGCTGGCGTGCATCGTGGCGCTGCAACGCGAGAAGATGAAGCCGAGCAAGGAGCCCGCGCTCGAAGCGCTCGAGCCGAAGGAACGCAAGGATGCCATTGCCATTGCGGCCCTGCTGCGCATGGCTTCAAGCATTACGTTCGGCGGCGCCGGTATCGCCGCGGTGGAGTGCGGGGATGACGGGTGCGCCGTCCTGCTGACCGGCCCGACGGCAGAAGCCGACGCCTCGGCGGCAAGCAAGCAGGCGCGGCACTGGCGGGACTTGCATAAGGTCGAAGTTCATTTTGCCGCCGAGATTGCATTGCCTCCGGTTGTGGCAACCGCAGCGCCGGCGCCCGTGTCGATGCCCGAAATCGCGGCTGGCGGCGCGGCTGCGCCGGCGCCCGAACCACCGCCGCTGCGCGTGGACAGTTCGATGGCCGAGGCCGGCCGGGCGGTGATGTGGACGCACTTCAACAGGATGCTGGCGAACGAAGCGGGCACCCGCGAAGGCGCAGACATCGAGTTCCTGCACGACATGCGGGTGTCGACGCGGCGGCTGCGCGCGGCATTTCTGATCTTCGCGCCGTTCTATGACGAGCAGGCCATCAGCCAGTTCAACAAGGATATGCGGAAGGCCGGGCGGACGCTCGGCGCAGTGCGCGATCTGGACGTGCTGATCGAGAAGGCAGAGGCCTATGAAGCCGGGCTGCCGGCGGAAGCCGGGTTGACGATCCGCCCGCTGACGGATCACTGGGTGGGACAGCGCGAGCTGGCGCGGCGCGAGATGCTGACGTTTCTCAACGGCAACACATACCGGCGGTTTGTGGAAGGGTTCAGAACGTTTCTGCTGACGCCGGGGATGGGCGCAAAGCCGGTGCCTGAGGGCGAGCCGGTCGCGCACCAGGTGCGGCACGTGATCCCGCGCCTCATCATGGAGCGCTACGAGCAGGTGCGCGCTTACGAGCCCATCATCACGACCGCGCCGCTGACCACGTATCACATGCTGCGAATCGACTGCAAGAGGCTGCGCTACGCGCTGGAGTTCTTCCAGAAGTTGCTTGGACCTGATGCCGGCGGGGTGATAAAGCAGGTGACGGCGATGCAGGAGTTGCTCGGCGCGATGCAGGATGCGCACGTAGCGGAAGGCGTCATCGCGGAATTCCTGGCGCTGGAGGAAGGCAAGAAGCGGCCGTTGGCGCATCCCGGCGTGGAGGCGTACCTCGAGACGCAGCGCCAGATCCAGCGCGACTTGCTAACGCAGTTCGAGCCGCCGTGGGCGGCGCTGACCGGCCTGGAGTTCCGGCGAAGCCTTGGCGGCGCGCTGGCGACGCCCTGAGTTTCGAGCTAAACCCGAGAGGTCCAGGGCGCCCTCTCAGGTTGTTGGTGTGTCCACCACGAGGAGGTGTTGCATGGCGAAGCACAAGGAGAAGCCTGTCGACCACCGCGAGGACAACAAGGCAGCTGTCGAAACAGCCAAGACGGAGGCGCATGCCCCCGACATCCCGACTCCGGCCCCCTCGACCCCAAAGAAACGCATCTCGCGCGAGTTTTACGAAGCCGAACTGGCGCGGCTGAACGTGGAGCTTGTGAAGCTCGAAGAGTGGATCAAGGCGCGCGGGCTGAAGGTCGTGATCGTGTTCGAGGGCCGCGATGCGGCGGGCAAGGGCGGCGTAATCAAGACCATCATGGAGCCGCTGAACCCCCGCTATGCCCGTGTGGTCGCGTTGGGCGTGCCCACCGAGCGCGAGAAGACGCAGTGGTACTTCCAGCGCTACGTGGCGCACCTGCCGGCGGGGGGCGAGCTGGTGCTGTTCGACCGGAGCTGGTACAACCGCGCGGGCGTGGAACGCGTCATGGGCTTCTGCACCGAGGACGAATACCGGGAATTCCTGCGCTCATGCCCGGAATTTGAGCGGATGCTCGTTCGTTCGGGGATTGTGCTCATTAAGTACTGGTTCTCGGTGAGCGACGACGAGCAGGAGCGGCGGTTCCAGGCTCGGATCGACGACCCGACCAAGCGCTGGAAGCTGAGCCCGATGGATTTGCAGTCGCGCACGAAGTGGGTGGAGTACTCGAAGGCGAAGGACGCGATGTTCGCCGCAACGGACATCAAGCAGGCGCCGTGGAACGTGGTGAACGCGGACGACAAGAAACGGGCGCGGCTGAACGTGATCCGCCACCTGTTGAGCGTGATCCCGTATGAGGACCTGACGCCCGAGCCCATCGTGCTGCCGCCGCGGCAGCCGGACGGGGGCTACGTCCGCCCGCCGTTCACGGACCAGACGTTTGTGCCTGACATGTACCCCTGAACCGCCACAATTAGCGCCCATTTTCGGCCAAAACGGGGCGCGTTATCTCGCCTTAACGCGCCCATATCTCTCACTAAATGGCCCTAACCGGCGCGCCTTTACTCCGGCTTCATTCCGCGCACGATCGGCAGGAGCCGCTTGCGGAGATCGACGAAGATTTCGTGAACTGAACGGTTCGCGTCGATCGTGATGAAGTCGTATTC
>JALOOB010000297.1 GCA_025454635.1 Anaerolineae bacterium | reverse complement strand
CTCGCGCAGTTGGTCATCCATCACGGCCAGAAGCCGAAGGCGCAGGCCGAAGCCCAGGCCGCCGCGGACTTGCTCCGCGCTGAGATTGGCGCTCGCGGAATGAAGGATGTGGATGTGATCGGCCCGGCCCCCTGCTTCTTCTCGCGGCAGCGGGGCGAGTGGCGGTGGCAGGTCCTCGTCCGCGCGGCGGACCCCGCCGAGCTTCTGCGCCGCGTTCCTCTCGGCCCCGGTTGGCGCGTCGATGTCGACCCGGTCGACCTGCTCTAACCGGTCATTGTAAGAGGGATACCTGCGCGGCAAAGAGTTTTGCGACTACTCTTAGGATCGATTAAGCGATTGTATTGGCGTTAGGAAACTGTTTGAGAGGCCTGTTCTGCTAAACAGCGATCAATTGCCGGGCTTCTGAGTGGCTCCCCTGTAGAGGGCTTGTCGCTCACAGCAGTCTCGGAAGCCCCGTTCACGGGGCGCTCCGTCGTAGTCCGTGATTTATCGCCGGGCGATTGTCGCACGCGAGCCACTATTCAAACAGTTTCTTAGGTTGGGGATTGTACTGACCATGGCAGGCTCGCATCTGGACAGCCAATTCCGGCGCATGGCGGAGTCTGTCACCGAAAAGGTGGCGGAGCTCTTGCGTGCGCCGGTTTCTGTAATGAGCGACAGCGGCGGCACCGTCGCTACGAGCGCGCCCGACATGCCGCGCATGGTTGCCGGCCAGTTGAGCGGCGAAGGCCCGCACGCTTACCTGCGCGTCCCGTTCAAGGTCGGGGAGTACGCCGGCGAAGTCGTGGTCGGCGCGCCGGAGGAAGAGGAGGCGGTCTCGCCGCGCGTGGCGCAGGCCCTCGTCGAGATGGTCATCAACGAAATGGCCGTCGTCGACCGCCTCCCGAACCAGCACGAGGTCAAGAACAAACTCATTTTCGACCTGCTGCATGGCCGGATTCAGGACGAGGAGCAGATTCTGACCCAGGCGCGCTTCCTAGGCATGGACCTCACCCCGCCGCGCGCCGTCGTGCTGATCGACGCCAGCGACTACCTCTTCAGCGCGCGCAGCGGCGACGGCGCGCAGGGCGAATCGTCCCGCATGCAGCGCCAGGCCCAGTTCATCATCAGCAGTGTCGTCAGCTTCTTCCACCTGTCCAGCGAGACAATTTGCGCGTACATTGGCGAGGGCACCGTCGCCGTGCTCAAGGCGACGAACACGAAGAACCTTTCGCCCTGGGCCGGCGGCAACCGGACCGCCGAAGAGGTCAACGGCTCATGGGCCAACCTCGAGGCGTTGAAGCGCGCAGCGACCGCGCTGCTGGCGCGCCTCCGCAACGACACGCACTCCTCCATCTCCATCGCCATCGGCCGCTACCATCCGGGACTGCGCGGGCTGGCCCAGTCTTACCGCGACGCGCGCGCCGCGCTCATGCTCGGCCGCCGCCTCCGCGGCGCCAACCGGATTCACTGCCTCGACGACATGGGCGTGGCTGCGTTCGTCGGCTTATCCGATGACCGCACGAAGAACGAACTGGCGCAGTATCTGCTTGGCCCGCTCGACCACGAACCGGAGTTGCTCCACACGCTTTCGACATTCTTCGCCGCCAACTGCTCGCCGTCCGCCACCGCGAGCGATCTCGCCATCCACCGCAACACGCTCAGCTATCGCCTTGACAAGATCAGGGCGCTCACCGGATTGGACCCTCGGCGCTTCGATGATGCTGTGCAGATCCGCCTGGCGCTCTTGATCCGCTCCCTTCACTCGGAAGCTGGCTAAATGCCCGCTTTTTTGTAGTTTTCCTTCCCCCTTCTTGTGCAGGCGCACAACCAGGCGCGCTAACCCAATAAGGCAATTTGCGCAACTGCACGATGAAATCCGTTTGTTTTGTTGTTACAATTCGTCTGAATGCGCGAATAGCGCCTGCGAGAAGGATGGTCAGTTGAACAAGCGTTGAGTGGGACCTTCTCGTCAGTGTATTGGTGAGTGCGGAATGGACGAGTTGGCAATGGGTCGGTTTGTATTGGTGCGCGCGTTAATGGGCTTGGGGGATTTCCTCTGCGTCACCCCAGCGCTTCGCAGCCTTAGGTTGGCATACCCCTCGGCTCACATCGCGTTGGTCGGCGTCGGGTCGACCCGCGCATTGGTCATGCGCTACTCCCATCTGATTGACGAGTTCATCCCGTTCCCCGGATTCCCCGGCATCCCGGAAGTTCCGCTTGACGTCACCCGTCTTCCGCCCTTCCTGGCGGAGATGCAGGCGCGCAGCTTCGCCCTCGCCGTCCAGATGCATGGCAACGGCAGCAGCACGAACGCATTCACCGTTCTGCTCGGGGCGAAACGAACCGCCGGTTTCCACGCAGCAGGCGCCTACTGTCCCGATCCATCGCTGTATCTCCCGCTCGACGAGGAGGAGCACGAGGTCAAGCGCTGGCTGCGGCTCGTTGCGCACCTCGGCGCGCCGGCGCAGGGTGAGGATCTCGAGTTTCCTCTTTCAGAGACAGACGCTGCTGTGCTCGCGCGCGCGCCCGAAGCGGCCGCCCTGGGCGAAGGTTACGTGGTGATCCATCCGGGCGCCACCGATCCCGCCCGCCGCTGGCTGCCCGCCCATTTTGCGGCCGTCGCCGATCATTTCGCGGCGGAGGGCCGGCAGGTCGTTCTGACGGGAACCGCCGACGAAGCGCCGATCGTGGCTGAGGTCGAGGCCGCCATGCGTTGGCCCGCGGTTAACCTGGCCGGACAGACGAATCTCGGCGCGATGGCGGCCATGCTAGCCCGCGCTGATTTGCTCATCACCAACGACACCGGCGTGTCGCACCTGGCGGCCGCGCTCCGCGTGCCCTCCATCGTGATCTTTCTGGCCTCGAACCCGCGTCGATGGGCTCCGCTCGATCGCCGCCTTCACAGGGTGGTCGGCCGCGACGGGTTGCAGCCCGATGACGTCGCTCCCGGCCAGGTGCTCCGCGAAGCCAACCTGCTCCTTGCGCTGCGTGGTGCGCATCGCGCGCGGCCGGTGGAAGCGGCCCGGCGGGAGGTCGCCCGTGCTTGACGAACGCTGGCAGGCTCTCGCGGAAAAGCCGGGCGCGCGGGTGCTCGTGGTGCGCCTCGACAACATCGGCGACGTCATTATGCTTGGCCCCGCGCTGCGCGCTATCCGCGCCAATCTGCCCCGCGCGTCCATCACGCTGCTGGCCACGCCGGGCGGCAGCCAGGCCGCGCCGCTCCTGCCGTGGATCGACGACGTAATGGTCCATCGCGTGCTCTGGCAGGACATCACCGGCGCGTGGCCGCTCGATCCGGGGCGCGAGTTGGCGCTGGTGGACGAGATTCGGCAGCGGGGCTTTGACGCAGCGATCATCTTCACCAGTTTCACGCAGTCGCCGCATCCGCCCGCTTTCGTCTGCTACCTCGCCGGCATCCCCCTCCGCGTCGCCCAGTCCAAGGAGTTCGGCGGCGGGCTGTTGACGCAGTGGGTGCGCCCTCTCGGCGACGAAGAGCACCAGGTCGACCGCAACTTGCGCCTGCTGAGCGCCGCGGGCTTTGAGCTGGCGGGCGCGCATCTGGAAGTCCGCATCCCGGTTGAGGCGCAGGCGCGCGCCGATGCGCTGCTGGCAAGCGTTGGCATTGAGCCGGGCCAACCTTTCATCGCGTTAGCGCCGGGCGCCAGCGCCGCCGCCCGCCGTTACGACCCGGGGCGCTTCGGCAGCGTCGCCGCCGCGCTCGCCGGTCAGCCGCATCCTGTCACCCGCGCGCCGCTGACCGTCGCGCTGCTCGGCAGCCAACGGGAGGTCGACCTGGTTGGCGGCATGGCCGTGGCAAACCGGCCCGGCGTCGTCTCGCTCGCCGGCCAGACGTCGGTGCCCGAGTTGGCCGGCGTCATCAACCGCGCCGCGCTCGTGCTGGCGAACAACTCTGGGCCGCTGCACCTGGCCGACGCGCTGAACCGGCCCATGGTCATCATGTATTCGGGCGCCGAGTGGGAGACGCAGTGGCAGCCGCGCGGCGCGCCGGCAACCCTGCTGCGCCGCCCGACGCCGTGCTCACCATGTTTTGCATTCGCATGTCCGTACGGCATGGAATGTTTGGATTTCGCGCCGGCAGAAGTGGTCGAAGCGGCCCTGACCCTGTTGAGAAGGACGCATGAGGAGGCCAAGGGCCTGGCGGATTTAGGCGCTCCCGTCGGGTCGCTGATGTAAGGCCACTTATTGCGAGTTAAGCCCCGAAAACGCGCGTTATTGCGGGGCATAACGGGGCTTAACGACGGGATTTTTGGCAGTGTTTAGTGTGGGTTCATGTATTGAGAGCAGGAGTATGTGATGAAGATATTGACGTGGCACGTTCACGGCAGTTACCTGTACTACCTCGTCATGGCGGGCATGGCGCCCGGCCGCGAGCATCAGTTCTACCTTCCCGTGAAGCCGGGCAAGCCGGAAGGCTACGGTGGCCGCGCCGGCGACTTCCCCTGGCCGGACAACATGGTCGACATCCCCGCGGAAGAGGTGCGGAACGAGCAGTTCGACGTGATCCTCTACCAGTCGCGCAAGAACTGGGAAGTCGACCAGCACGAAATCCTCTCCGGCGCGCAGCGCGAC
>JALOOB010000002.1 GCA_025454635.1 Anaerolineae bacterium | reverse complement strand
AGCCCGGCCTGCGCCAGCGCATCCGCCGGCGTGAGGCGGTCGTGGATGACGGCCTTGAATGCCTCGACGTTCGCGGTGATGTTGGGGAAGCCCCAGGCGTTCCGGCCAATGGTCGCTCCCAGCGCGCCCGCCTCGACCACCTCCCACATCTGCTGGAGCGCCTCCTCGAACGTGCTGGTCTTGGGTCCGCCGGCGGCGACCATCGGCACGGGACAGTCGTCAACGATCTGCCGGTGCGCCGCGATATCGCCGCAGTACGGCGTCTTGACCACATCCGCGCCCACCTCCACCGCGCAGCGCGCGGCCCAAGCGATGTCCTCGGGGCGGTACGAGATGCTGACGGCGCCGTTGGAGTCCCACACCCGGGGGTAGATGTGGCAGATGACGGGAATCTCGTAGTATGACGCCTGGCGGACTGAGTCCGCGACGGCGCGCAGCATCGAACCCTCGGTCGCGCCGCGAATGAACGCCGCGACGGCGAACGCGTCCGCGCCGAGCCGGACCGCATCTTCGGGCGTCGCGAACATCTCCTGTGCGCTGTCGTCCGTCTTGATGCCGGACCCCTGAATGATCAGCGGGACCTGCCCCGCGTACTGCGGCCAGAGCGATGCGGCGATGCCCTTGTGCATGGTCACTGCATCCGGCTTCGCGGCCATGATGGCGGCCAGCGACGGCTTGATGTGGAGCAGCCCTGGAGGCATGTCCTGGCCGTAGCCAAGCAGGTGGTCGACGGCGATGGAGCAGAAGCGGCCGGTGTGGTGGCTGAAGAGCCGCTTGAGGCGGATGGTTTTTCCGAGGTTCATTGCGCGATGCGTCCTTTGCGTTGAGAGTGGAACACAGGTTTCTTACGAGGAACCCGTGCCTTGGCTAGAGCGCGCAGTAACGGTCGATCTTCTCGCCAATCACCGCGAGGCTGTCCGACCAGAACTTGCGATCACGAATGTCGATGCCGAAGCGCGCGGCCAACTCGGCGGCCGGGCCTTCGCCGGTCGAGGCCAACAGGTCGACGTAGTCCGGCACGAAGGCCTCGCCCCGCTGCTGGTAGATTGCGTACAAGCCCGTGCCAAACAGGAGGCCGAACGCGTACGGGAAGTTGTAGAAGGAGAGCTCACTGCGGTAATAGTGGGGCTTCCACGTCCACATATACGGATGCAGGTATCGCTCGTCCAGCGCGTCGCCATACGTGGCCAGTTGCGCGCGGCGCATCGCGTCGCAGAGGTCGTCGGCCGACAGTTCGCTCTTCTCGCGGCGCTCAAACACCTCCCGCTCGAATAGGAAGCGCGAGTAGATGTCAACGATGACCTGCGCGTCGCCGATCAGCGACGTTTCGAGGATGTTAAGCTGTTCCGCAGGATCGGTCGTCTCGCCCAGCACCGCCTGCATCACGACCGTCTCGCACATGATCGATGCAGTCTCCGCAAGCACCATCGGTGTGTCAGCGAGCAGCGGCGGCTTGCCGGCCGCGAAGAGGCACTCGTTATGAAAAGCGTGCCCCAACTCGTGAGCGAGGGTCGAGACCTGGTCGAGCGAGCCGTCGAAGTTGCTCAGGACGCGCGACTCGCGCGGCCCCCACACCTTCATGCAGAATGCGCCGCCGCGCTTGCCCGGCCGCTGCTCCGCGTCGATCCAGCCACCGTCGAACGCGCGCCGCGCCAACTCCGCAAGTTTCGGCGAGAAACCGGCAAAGTGCCGGAGGATGAAGGCCCGCGCCTCTTCCCACCCGTACACCTTCTTGCTCTCGCCCGACGGCGACGTCCCACCACGGGAGTTGCTCCTTCCCCAACCGGTGCGCCTTCGCGCGCCAGTATTTTCGGAACGTGAGGAAAGACTCTTCCATCGCGCCGAGCATCGCTTCGAGCGTGGCCCGGTCGATACGCGAATCGTCGAGCGCCTGGTGCAGCGCGTCCGCGCGGCCGCGGCGCCGGTTGATCGTGTTGGTCGTGCCCTTGATGCCATTCATCGCCGCGGCGAGCGGCTCGCGGGCGGATGCGAGCACCGCCAACTCCGCCTCGTATGCGCGGCGCCGCACCGCCTCGTCGGGATGCGAATGCAGGTTGATGAGCGCGGGCAAGGGCAGCGTCTTGACTTCGCCGTCCAACTCGAACTCGGACGTCAACTGCGAGGTCACCACGCCCTGCAGGTTGCTCCAGAGGGTCGTGCTGCTCAAAGATAGCTCCGCAGCGAGTTCTTCCTGCTCCTGCGGCATGAGGTAGCGGCTCTGCTCAGCGGCCTCGCGCACCACAAACGTATGCGCCGCGACTGTGGGCTCGGACGCGATGAGATCGTCGAGAACGGGCGCCAACGACCCGGCCCATGCCTGGAAGCGCGTGTTGAGCTGGCGAAAACGGACGCCTATGAGGTCGAACTCGGAGTCAAGCCGCCGCGCAAAGGTGTTGCGAGAATCCGTGGTGACGAATGAGGCGATATAGGGACCCAGCGTGCCGGCCCGCTCGCCGAGGTCGTTGAACCGGGCGAGCACGTCCGCCAGCGCGGCCGCGACCTCTGCGCGCGGCGAGTCAGGCCCGAGCGCCGCGACGCGTCCGGCGAAGACCTGCTCGAGTTCGCCCACCTTCTGCTCGTAGCGCGCCATTGCTGCTGCAAACTCGGGTGACTCGAGGCCGGGAAAGACGTTAGAAAGATCCCAACGCGGGGATGCGGAAGCCATACGCTGCTCCTTTGCGAGCGATTGATACGCTGGGTGGACCAGACACCGGGCAATTATATGCCTGTGCGGAGGTAGGGGCAATTCACGAGACGGGTCGCCGCGGAGGGCAGGCGCGACTAAACTGATTGAAGATTGAACATCGCAGATCGGACCTGATTCCTGCGCCTGAGTGACGCCCCTAATCTGTCATCTTCAATCATCAATCGGTTTAGCTCCGCAGATACTCGTGGACGAAGGCCACGCACATCGAGCCCTCACCCACGGCAGAGGCAACCCGTTTTATCGAGCGGGAGCGCACGTCACCGGCCGCAAAAATGCCAGGCACGCTGGTTTCGAGCCAGAGAGGCTGCCGGTCAAGCGTCCAGGGATTCCCGCCGGCCTGACGATCCCCGCGGCCCGTGCGGAGCACATCCGGCCCGGTGAGGACGTAGCCGTTCTCGTCGCGCAGCAGCAGATCAGCCAGCCAATCGGTGCGCGGCGCAGCGCCGACGAAGATGAACAGGCCCGACGCCTCGACGGTCTCCTCGTCGCCGGTGTCGCGCTTGCGCAGTGTGATCTTGTCCAGTCGTTGCTCCCCGGGTTCATCGCCCGGGCGACCGAAGGCGGCGACGACCTCTGTCTGCGTGAGCACGCGAATCTTAGGGTCCTTCTCGATACGGTCGATCAGGTAGTGCGACATGCTGTCGTCCAGGTCCTCCCCGCGTGCGACGATGGTCACGCGACGCGCATGGCGCGCCAGGTAGAGCGCGGCCTGCCCCGCCGAATTCCCCGCGCCGACGATATACGCCTCGCTATTGATTACGCACATCGTGTCGCTCATCGCGGCGCCGTAGTACACCCCCGCGCCGATCAGATCGCCACACCCCGTTATGTCAAGCGTACGATACTGCACGCCGGTGGCGATCAGCAGCGCCTCGCACGAGACCTGGGAACTGTCGCCCAGGAAGACCCGCTTGTAGCGGCCATGCGCCTCGATGCGGGTTGCCTCCTGCGCGGTGAGAATCTCCGCGCCAAATCGCGTGGCTTGATGCCGCGCGCGATGCGTCAATTCCTGCCCGCTCAGCCCGCTCGGAAAGCCGAGATAGTTCTCGATGCGCGCGCTCTGCCCCGCTTGCCCGCCTGCCGCCTCGCGCTCGATGACGAGCGTTGTCAGCCCTTCAGAAGCTGCGTAGACCGCTGCCGCAAGCCCGGCGGGTCCAGCCCCCACGATGACGAAGTCGTAGTGCTGCTCTTCCGGCTCGGTCTGCAAGCCCGCCTTCTCGGCAAGCGCGCGCGGCTCGGGCTGCGACAGGTGCGTTCCGTCGGGGAAGATAACGAGGGGCAGGTCCCCCTCGTCTAAGCCTACGCTGTGGAGCAGGGCCTCGGCCTCGCCGCGCGTTGCATCGTCGCCCGCATCGACCCAGCGGTACGGGAGTTGGTTGCGCGCCATGAACGCGCGCAGCGCGCTGTCGTCCGGTGACCACCGATAGCCGACGAGGCGGATCGCTTCTTCCACAGGCCGGTAGCACGCGACCCAGTCTGCGAGCAGGTCGTCGAGCAGCGGAAAGACGCGCTCGTCGGGCGGATCCCACGGTTTGAGGCAGGTGTGATGTGACACGCCCTCACCCAGCGCGTCGACCGCCGCATCGCCCTGCGTAAACGCTGCGAGCGCAACGCGGCGCGCGTCCGGCGCCAACTCGCTCGCAGCGCGCAACAGCGCGAACCCTGCGCGCTCAGGCATCTGGAGGTCCGCCAGGACGAGCGCGACGGCCTCGCCCCGCACGCGCATTTCGGTCAGCGCCTCGATGCCCGCTTCGAGGGACGGCGCAGTCACCACGCGGTATTCGCTACCGTAGCGCGCATTCAGATCGCGCTCCACCGCGGCGAGGATCGCCGCGTCGTCGTCGACCGCCAGGATGACCGGTATCGCCATAACAGCGCGCCTCCGCGAAGATTGCGGACGCGAAAAACCGCCACGGTGCGCGGCGCGTCCGTGGCGGTATTATCATACGGCGGTGAGCGCTATATCAGTGAGTTCAACTCCCCTTGGCAGGGATCAGCGCCGCCGCAGCGCAAAGATCAGGAAGACGATCCCCGCGCCAATGATTAGCACCGGGATCATGATCGACCCGAACAGGCCGCTCCGCAAGCCATTGAGGTTAAGGATCACCTCGAAGAAGAAGGCGAAGAAGAGCAGGATCGCCAGGCCAATGCCCGCCATGACCGTGCCGACGCGGACGGCGCTGGTGTCGTCGCCCCACAGCCCCGCAATCGCGATGCCGATGCCGACCGCGGTCGGGAAGATCAACGCCCACGCGTATGCCCACGTCGCCCACAGCCCGGTGAGGTTCTGGAAGAAGAGGATCAGGCCGACGGTCGTCACGATGCTCCCGGGAACCGCGAGCGGCGCGCCCGGCTTCCCAAGCGCGAACATGCCCACGAAGAACAACAGCCCGGGCACGATGATAAAGAACGGCCACAGCGCGCCCCAGACGTTGATCCGGAAGACCGTGCCGAGCAGAAACAGCGCGCCGAGGGCAATGAGGCCCGCGCCGACGGCAAGAGAGGCGAGGCTGCGCGTGCGATCTGCGTTCATAGGAAGGGCTCCTTCTGGCTCAATGATTACACCCTTCACTACGAAGCGCAAGTCCGATTAGTTGCGCGTCTCATCCCCGCAGATCGGGCTCGATGCAGAACTTCGTTGGCCGGACGCGTGGGGAGCAAGGCGCACAGGCCCACCGGATCGAACGATCTGCGCGGGCGTGGTTCCCTGGCTGATCGTGACGATGAAGCCATTCTCCAACGCCTCGTCCACCCGCACCGACACACCGCTCACTGCGTCGTCAAACGTCGCACCCGCGCTCCAACCGCCGAACATTCCCGCGACGTCCCCTGCGCGGTTGCTCTGCGGTGAGACCAAACGCGCTTTGTTCTGACGACGGAAGTCTACCTCGTGTATCAACACGCCGGAGGTTGAAAGCGCGTCGTCGAACCCCGCGCGCACGCGGGCCTCCACCGTGTACATCCGGCTCCTACCCAGAGGGATTTCAGCGATCAGATAACCCGTCCCGCCGTCTGCGGCATCGAGAACGATGGTCCGCGCCTCTCGGCCTGGAGAGCGGAACTTGCGTTCCGGCGGTATCCAGCCGAGCAGATCCTTGTTGAACGCAATTGGCTCTTGCGCGAGGAGACCGAAGTCCGACTCGCCCGCGCAATACCCCGCAACGCTCATGACGTCCCAGGTATTCCCGTATTCGTCGCCGTCCTCATCTGTCGAGTGCGTGAGGCCAAAGGAGTGGCCCATCTCGTGCGCGACGATCTGGTGAGCAGCCGAGGCGCCGGGGCAGAGCCACAGTACGCGAAAGCGCCGCCGCACCCCGTCAAGAGTCAGGGCCATTTCGCCCCCGCGCGGGCGCAGCAGGCACTCGTTGAAGACGAGGTTGATACCCGTGAACCTGGTGAAATCGACATCCGCGTCGGCCGCGGCGCTGCAATCGCGCGCGAGCGCTTCGAGTTCCGCGCTGTCTGGCTCGTTGTTTCGGTAGACGCGGGGCGGATGCGGCATGGCGAACCACCCGAAGGCCTGGCTGCCGGCCACGTTGATCCTGCCCGACGACATTGCGCGCCAATACTGATCCAGGCTTTCCGGTCCTTCAAGCATCAGACGGTCGAAATAGGATATCGACACCGGCTCAACAGCAACGCCGGCGAACTTGCACAGGAGCGTTGCGAAGGGCTGTGAGCCTGCAAGTGGCCGCGGAGGCGGCAGAATGGCGACGGTTGCGGCGCGGGCGGTCCATGCCGCCCCACTCAGTGTGACTAACAGCGCGACTGCGACACCCACGCCCGTCATCCATGCGCGGCCCGCACCTGCTGATTCTCGCCCCTCGTTTGGCATCCCTTGCTGCCACCCCCACCTGGCTGGCGCCGTGCCGAAGTGGTTCGACGCACGAAAGCCAAACGGAAGGGTAACCGCGCGAGTTCCATAAAATATGATTTATCTATTAATATCGGTCAATAGACACAGAAGCGCGACAGAAGTCACAGAGGGGAAAAGCGGAGATGGGAGCACTCCAGCCACTGCGGGCCGGCGGACAGTGTGCCGGAGCCGAATCGTCCTTGCGGCGTGGCAATCATGTACTGGTTGTCGCACCAGATGACGAAGCCAAGCGGGCCGACGGGCGCGGGCGCGTCGAGGATCAGCGCACCGTCGACGAAGAAGCGGGCCAGTCGCTCGCCCCATTCGAGCCGATAATCCCGCCACTCCGTTCGCGAACCCACAATGGGCGCCTCGGCGATGCGCAGGCGGCGCTGGATGCCCGGCCATACGCGGCGGTACAGCGCGGGGGCGCGCATCAGAGGAACGAGCAGGGGCGCGGCGAGCGCCGGTGGGAGGGCTTCCGGGCGCAGCGTATCCAGGGTCGCGGCCTTCCAGCCCCATCCGGGCGTGTCGAGATCCAACTTCATGTTGGAGGGCGGGCTGGCGTAGAAGAACCAGGCCGCGCGCGGGAGCATCGGGACGCGCGCTCCGCTCATCGCGAACGGGTCGTTCCAGAACCCGAAGCCGGCCGTTCCGAGCAGGCCCGGCCCCTCCCCCGACGAAGCCGGCTCGCTCGAGAAGCGCGCCCGGACGTCGAGCGCAAGCGGGGGACGGTTCGGAAACGCCCGCCGCGGCAGCGATCGGTAGTCATCGAGCTGCGCATTGCTGTAACGGTCCCGGTCGCCGGAAAGCACCGCAAGCCGAAAGCCCTCGCCCGTCTCTGCGATCTCACTGTCGCCCGACAAGCACGGCGCGAGCGGCGCGAGGTCGGCGAGCGTGTCACCGCGTCCGGCCTGGTAGTCAGGAAAGCCCCGCATCGCCCAGCTCCGCCAACTGATGCGTCGCAACGATCACCGGCACGCGAGCCGGCCCATCCGCGCGCCAGCTCACGTCCGCGCGCAAGCCCGCCTCGCCCGCCGCCCGAACGAAGTACTCCCACAGAGGGGCCCACTCGCCGGGCGCGATGGAGAGGGGAAACCGGAGGGACGTCGGCAGCTCCACCGCCAGGCCGGCAATGACCAAAATGCCGCCGGGTCGCAACACCCGCGCAAGCTCGCGCAAGGATGCGACCTCGAGGATGTAGCCCGCCGGGAACGTCGAGACAATCGAGTCGAAGACACGAGCCGCGAAGGGCAGCGCGGCCGCGCTGCCGAGGAGGCGGGGAATGGCGCAACTGCGCGCGCGGAGCTTGCGCCCTGCCACGCGCTGCATTGCGCGCGACGCGTCGATGCCTGTGACCTCGTAGCCGCGTTCGCGCAGCTCTATCAGTAGTTCGCCGGTGCCGAAGCCCACTTCCAGCACGCGCGGCCCCGTCAAATAGTCGAGCGCCATGCGCCGCCACGCATCCCACCGTCCGCCGCTGACCCAGCGGCTAATCGGGTCATACGCCCAGGCGAGTTCGTCGTACAGGCGAAGGGTTGCCCAGCCATAGACGCGCGCGAACGCGCGCTGGTAGAGCGAAGGCCGGCGTGGGGCGGGCATGGATGTCGGCTAAACGCCGAGGCCGGCCGCGATTCGGCCGAGCGCAGCTTCCACGTCGAGGCGCACGACGACGTCCATGGCAGCGTCGAGCGGGGTCGGGGAGAGGTTAACGAGAACCAGCTTTGCGCCGCGGCGGCGGGCGAGCAGCGGCAGGTCGGCCGCGGGCATGACCTCGAGTGAGGTGCCGACGACGAGCATGACGTCGCATCGCAGCGCCTCGGCCTGACTGCGGGTAACCGTGTCATAGGGCAGCGGCTCGCCGAAGAGGATCACGTCGGGCTTCAGCAATCCCCCGCACCCTTCGCAACGCGGCGGCGTCGCCTCGCTCAGCGCGGCGCGCAGCAACGGGCCCGCGTCCACCTGACCGCCGCAGCTCAGGCAAGTGGCAGTCCGCGTGTGTCCATGCAGTTCGAGCACGCAACGGCTGCCCGCCTGCTGGTGCAGCGAGTCGATGTTCTGCGTGATAACGGCCATAAGCCGCCCCGCAGCTTCCATGCGCGCAAGCGCGCGGTGGGCCGCGTTCGGCTGGGCGCGCATTGCCTTGTTCATGAGCGGACGGAACCAATCATAGAACCGTTCCGGGTGGTCGTGGAAGCCCCACAGCGAGGCCACTTCGAGCGGATCAACGTGTTTCCACATGCCCGAGCGCTCGCTGCGAAAGTCGGGGATGCCCGAGGGTGTGCTGACACCCGCGCCGGTGAGCGCAATCGTGTAGCGCGACGCGGCCAGCAACTCGACTGCGCGGTCGAGGGCGGGCGCGCTGGCAGGCGCGCCGACCGGTGAAGAAGAACGAAACGACCTCTTGCCGAACACAGCCTCACCGCTGCGCAGGGTTAGCGGGTTGCGTCACGTAATTGTCGTCGCAACACTGCCCGGCTATTGTAATGCCTATCACGCGGCCCCGCAAGCGGTTGACAGCCGCGCGACCTTCATGTATATTGTATTTGCATTTTAATCGTATTCTCCTTTGTAGAGCGTGCACTATGGTCGCGAACCTGGCAAGAGCCTGGAGCGCGCGGATCATCGAGCCGATCGCGCGGTTCCTCGGATCGCTGGGGCTGACACCGAACGCGGTGACCGTCCTCGGGTTTCTTCTCACCGTTGCCGTAGCCGGCGTCTTGGCGACAGGCCGTCTCTTCCTCGCTGGCATCCTCCTCATCGTGACCCTGGCCTTTGACGCGGTGGACGGAACGCTGGCCCGACTCCTGGGCCAGACGTCGAAGTTCGGCGCGTTCCTCGATTCGACCCTTGACCGGTGGGCCGAAGTAGTCATGTATGTGGCCATCACATGGGTCATGCTTCAAGCTGACAACGATCTGGGCGCCATGCTGGCCGTACTGGCGCTTTCCATGTCTTTACTGGTGAGCTATACGCGAGCGCGCGCTGAAGGCGTCGGCTTGCAGTGTAAGGAGGGGATCTTCACGCGCTTCGAGCGGCTTGTCGTCCTCATCGCCGGCCTGCTCGTCGGACAGCTCACCTGGGCGCTCGGTATCATCGCGGTGCTCGCGGGCATCACGGCGATCCAGCGCATCCTGGTGACATGGCGGGCGACCAACTCAGCCTGATAGTGGCTACCATGGCGGCCACGAATTTCACATGAGTTTAGTAAATTGGCTCGTCGGAGCGTTATCTTTTGCCACCTTTGGCGTCTTCAAAGGTGATGGGACGCGCGAAGAGCCACCGCGCCCGGACCTGGCCGAGCAGCAAGCCCTCCTGGAGAGGGCCATTCAAGCTGAGCCGGGCGCGCTCGGAATGCTCTACGACCAGTACGTTGAAAAGATTTACGCTTACATCTATCACCGGGTGGGGTCAACCGATCTTGCGGAGGACCTGACCGGTCAGGTGTTCATGCGGATGCTCGAAGCCGTGCGTACGGGGCGCGGTTGGCGCACTTCCTTTTCCGGCTGGCTTTACCGGATCGCGCACAACCTGGTTATCGACCACTACCGACGCAGGGGAAGGGCTTCCTTCGTAGATCTCGACGACGCGGCGCCCGTTCAGGCGGTAACGGGCGATCCCGTTGATTCGACAGAAGCGCAATTTGAGCGAGACAGATTGCGGGCAGCCTTGGCGGAGCTGACAGAGGAACAGGCGCAAGTGATTAATCTGCGGTTCCTGGAAGATCTCAGCATCGCCGAGGTCGCCGAGATCATGGAAAAAACTGAAGGGGCAGTCAAGGCGCTACAATACCGCGCCGTGATCAACCTTCGCCGGGTGATGCAAGTATGATGCCGGGCGACGAGGAACGAATCAGCGGCCTGCTGGCTGAATGCGTCGACATGCTGATGTCGGGCGCCGGCATCCCCGACTGCCTCGCGCGCTACCCCGACGACGCGGCCGTCCTCGAACCCATGCTGCGCACCGTCTCCGGCGTCCGCGCTCAACGCATCCCCGTGCCCCCACGCGCGGCCGACGTCGCGCTCGCCTCCCGCAATACCTTCATGCAGGCGGTCTTCGCGCTGCAGCCGCGCCGCGGCATCGTCCCCGCGGCCATTCCCTGGTGGCAAAAACTCCTAACGGCGCTGGCGCCGGGGGCTACTTTTGGCGCTCCATCCAGGCGCCCCGTGGGCCTTTTCGCGATTTTGCTAATTGTAATTATTAGTGGTATAGTCTTTTCTGGTAGCGTTACCCTGGCTGCGAGCGCACTGCCGGGCGACTTCCTCTACGGCGTCAAGACCGCCACCGAGAACGCGAGGTTGGCTCTGACGCTGGAAGATCAAACCCGTGACGAGTTGCGCGCCGCATATGGCCAGCGCCGCGTCGATGAAGCTAAGGCTGTTGTCGAACGCAGGCGGCTCATTGACAACTTAAGACTGCAGGGCACTCTCGAATCATTCGACGAGCAGCAGTGGGTCGTGTCCGGACTGAGCATCGCAGTGACGCCTAACTCGAAGATCCAGGGGAACGTGGAGCGGGGCGGTCGAGTCGATGCTGTGCTCCGGGCGCCAGGCGATGGGACGTTGGTGCTGGTCTCTGCGGCAGTCGAGCCGACGGCTAGCAGCAGCATCCAATCGCTGACCGTGGATCCGACTCCTGCTCCTTCGCCGGCGCCAGCAAGCCCAGTGCCGACGAGCAGCCCGACGGCCACGGAAACGCCCGCTCCGCCAGCTACGTCGACGGCAACGCCCGGTTCGCTGTCTCTGCCCGGCCTCACGCCGGTCGAGCCCAGCGACCCGCCCGTCGTCACCAAGACGCCGACGCCGACGCTAACCAACACGCCAACGCGGACGCCGACACTGACACGCACTTCGACACCAACGCCCACAGCAACGGCAACCGCGACCGCGACCGTTCCGCCCCGACCGACCGTGAAGGTGCGGATTGTCGGCCCGATCATCTCGATGAACGGGAGCGTGTGGTCCATCGGCGGAAGCGAGGTCGAGGTTAACTCTTCGACGCAGCTTGTAGGTTCGGCGGTCGTCGGCGCAACAGTCGACTGCGAGGCGCTCGATCGACCCGCGAACCGGCCGCTTGCGTTGAGCATCGTGGTCACGGCCCCGCCCGACGCCCCGCCCACGCCGTATGAGTTCAGCGATTACATCAAGAGCATCGACGGGGAGTGGTGGACTATCGGGGGCAGCCGGATCCGGGTGACAGGCGAGACTGAGCTCGTCAACAGCCCCGCCGTGGGCGACTTCGCGAATGTCAAGGGCCTGAAGTACAACACGGGCGAGCTGCGAGCCACACGGATCGAAGCCGTCCGTTTTGAAACAGTCCAGATTGACGGAACGATCGAGAGCTATACCGGCTCGTCGATCACAATCGATGGCTGGGTCATCGCCATCAACGGCCAGACGCAGATCATCGGTTCTCCGGCGGCCGGAAAGGCCGCCGCTTGCCAAGCCCTGCAGTCCCCTGACGGCAGCTTGACCGCGACGGTACTCGTCGTGTTTGAGCCGACCGTTACGCCGTCGCCTGTGCCCACGGAGACGCCCACGAGCGTTCCGTCGCCGACAGACACGGCAACTGTTGAGCCGCCTGCCACCGCCACTGCCCCCTAGCGACCCGACTGCGACGCCCATACCTAAAAAGGTTGGGAGCACTCGTGAATTCGGATCGTCGCCCTCGAGGGCGCGGCCCGCGATGGGCCGTCTGCCTGGTCCTGGCGCTGTTGGCCGTTCTGACCGCGGCGCCCGTCTCCGCGAATACCGCCGCCCCGCGCGCTGTCAGCGCAGCAGACGACGCGGAAACGGTCCCCACGCGCATCGAGGGGTTCATTCGCCTGGTTGACGGTCAGTGGCTCGTCGAGAACACGATCATTGCCATAACTCCGCAAACGGGCATCAACGAACGCCGCGGCCGGATGGAAGCGGGCGCGTGGGTAGCCGTCTGGGGCGACATGGCGGCGGACACCGTGACCGCCGATGTGCTCCATGTGCTCCGCCCCACCGGATCTGCAGCCCCCCCGCTCCAGTTCGTCGGTGTGCTCACCAAGTTCAGCCAAAACCCCCAATTCGCATTGGTCAGTGGGACGGAAGTCTACTACGATGAAGAAACGCTCCGCCCGACAGAGCCCCCGCTCTACGCGCAGGTGCGCGTCACAGGGTCCCGGCAGGGCGTGGGCGTTTTCGCTCTGTCGATCGAGGTCCTTGCGGTCGATGCGGACCAGGTCGCCGTCAACCTGGAAGGCACTGTCGAACGCGCGGCAGACGGAGTGATCGTCGTCGACGGTCGGAGCATCATTCTGCAGGCTGCGGACGCGAACCGCATCAAACAGGGTGACTGGGTGCAGGTGCGAGCGCTCGTTGCGAGCGACGGCACGCTGGTCGCAGAACGCATCGAGGTGATCGACCTGTCCCGCGAGGCGCGTCTTGACGCCTACGTCAACTCCATCGAGGGCTTCGGCGAAGACGAGTCGACCTGGGAAGTTGTCACCTTCGAGACCGGACGGCCGCTGATCCGCCACGTGTTGGTCGCGGACGACACTTACGTAGGCGAAGACCGCGCAAGCATACAGCCGGAGATCGAGGCTTTCATCGACGGCAGCAAAGTCAATGCTGTCGACGTCAAGGCGGAGATGATCTGGCTTGACCAGCCGGCGCCCGCCGAGAACGCGGGCCGGCTGCTCCCAGGCATGGCAGATGGGCTGTGGAGCCTCAATGGCCAACCGGTGTACCTGCCGTCGAACGAACTTGCCGAGCAGGCGCGCCTTGCGCGCAGCGCCGCGACGGTAGGGCAGGAGACGGTCGTGGTAACCGGCGTACGGCTCAGAAGCGGAGTGCTCGTGGTGAAGTCGGTACGCGCGGCCACGAAGGACGACGCGGCCCGGCTTGCAGCGCCTGCGGGCAGCAGAAGCGCCATCGCGTCGGTAAGTTGGGTCGGCCCGACCAGCGTGGTGAGCGACGTGAATCCGGGCGGTCCGCCCACCCTGCTATTGAGCGAAAGTGGCGCCGCGCATCTCGTGTACGAGTCGAACGGGTTCATCTACCACATGGTCCAGGCGCCGAGAGAGGCGTGGGGAACCCCGAAGAAACTCGCGAAGGGCGCCGCCCCGACGGCCATCTTTGATGCCGCAGGCACGCTCCACGTGACGTACGTCAGCAGCTTCCTCGAGAGCTCCGATATCTATCACGTCATGCTCAAGCCGGGGAGTCAGTGGACCCTGCCAAAACAGGTATCCAGCACAAGCGGCAGCTCAAATGCGCCCGCGCTTGCGGCTGACAAGAGCGGCGGACTATATGTCGCATGGACGGATCACACGTCGGGCGCATGGATGGTGCATACCGGGCAGTTTGACGGCAAGTTCTGGATCAACTACCCCGTGCCAAATGCGAACGGCAGCAGCCCAAGTCTGGCAGTGCTCCGCGACGGCAATCTGTTCGTGGCCTGGCACGCCCGAGTGCCCACTCCCGCGGACTCGCTCGGCATCCTCAATATCTTCGGTTCGGAACAGACAGCGGCCGGCTGGTTTCTACCTGTCAACATCTCGGACAACGCGAGTTACAGCCCGGGCTCCGAATCAAAGGACCCGAGCCTTGTCGCAGGGCCAGACGGCAACGCTCACCTTGGCTGGATCGATGGCGACCGGCAGCCGCGCTACGACTTCGGGCGCGACCACTATTGGCCCGCGCCGGTCAATCTTGGACCGAAACAAGCCCGCGCGAGCGGCCTGACGCTCCACCTCGGCGCGGACAACATGCTCTTCGCCACGTGGGACGACCAAAACGCGCCCCAGCTGACCTCGGCGCCCTTGGGCGCGCAAGTATGGCCTGCTGCCGAGCCGCTGCCCGGTCCGGCCGGCTCCGCGCACAGCGCTTCGCTCGCGCTCTCCGGACGCGGCATGGCGGTGGCCTGGGTGCAGGACATCGCGCAAACTTCAAAGACCATTTATGAGGCGCGCTCTGGGTTAGCGGGCGCGATGTTAAAGACCTGGATCCCGTTCGCCGAGCCGTAACCGGTGAACGCATGCGCGCGCATCATTGCGAGCATATCGCCTTGCGGCTACCGCTCCAGCGACACCCACCGCCGCTCGTCGAACACCAGACCGCTGCGCAGCAGTTCCTGGCGAATGGTTTCCGCGCTCACGTCGTTCATGACGCCGCGCTCGATGAGTTGAGTCCGCAGCCGCTGCAGCGACCAGTTGTCGAACTCGAGGCCCAGCACCCGCGGATCGGTTGTGGCGAGTCCGACGATTGCATCCCGCTGCTCGCGCGTGAAGAGCCGCGGCCGCCCGGGAGAACGTCGTGGGTACAGACCCTTCAGCCCGTACTTATTGAAGCGGTGAATCCATTTGCGAACGTTGATCGGGTGCAGCCCGACGGCTGCGCTGATCTCGTGGACGCCCTCCCGTTGACTCGACATCAGGACGATGCGCACCCGGCGCGCCAGCTCTTCGTCCTCGTCGGCCAACAGCTCTTCCATTCGGAGTCGTTCATCCGCCTTGAGCGCTCGCGAATACAGCGCCATCTGTTCCTCCTCTGCGGAGTGAGTCCTGTCTCTCCGGAGCGTTGCGCCGCCTGGTGTACTGTGTTTGGGGTCAGGCATGGCGGCGTTGCGCTGATACGACAATCAAGACGTCGCGAATCGACAAAAAGACGCGCTATTAATGGTTGAAACGGTCGGGAAACCGCAAATATAGCGCATTTTTAAGGTTATGCTCGCGCCAACGCGCATGACGAAAGTCATGGCGCAGTCCCCGGCTCATACTGTATCGTGTGATCTTGTACCGCGACCGCAAACCTCAACCCCTGTCTGGAGGTAGTCTCAGCATGAAGCGTTTGACCCCCGTCCCCAGCGATTTGGAGATCGCGCAAGCAGCCGAGCTCAAGCCCATCCTCGAAATCGCCGAGAGCCTGGGCCTGAGCGTTGATGACCTGGAACTGTATGGCAAATACAAGGCCAAGGTCCACCTTGACGTGCGCGAGAAGTTTGCAGGCCGGCCGCAGGGCAAGTACATCGACGTAACTGCCATCACCCCGACTCCACTGGGCGAGGGCAAGACGACGACGACCATCGGCCTGACGCAGGGCCTCGGCGCGCTCGGCAAGAACTCCGTGGCCTGTATCCGCCAGCCTTCGCAAGGCCCCACCTTTGGCATCAAGGGCGGCGCAGCCGGCGGCGGCTATTCGCAGGTGGTCCCGATGGAGGATTTCAACCTGCACCTCACCGGCGACATCCACGCGATCACTGCGGCGCACAACCTGATTGCGGCCGCCGTCGACGCTCGGATGCTCCACGAGGCCGACGTCGATCCGCAAGTCATGTTCGACCGGCTCTGCCCGCCCGACAAAACGGGCAAGCGCACCTTTGCGCCGCCGATGCTCCGCCGCCTCAAGAAGCTCGGCATCGACAAGACGGATCCCGAGACGCTGACGCCGGAAGAACGCGCCCGCTTCGCCATCCTCGACATCGACCCCGCGTCGATCACCTGGAACCGGGTCATTGATATCTCGGACCGCTTCCTACGCAAGATCCAGGTCGGCATGGGCCCCGAAGAAAAGGGCATGGTTCGCACGACGGGCTACGACATCACCGTCGCGTCTGAGATCATGGCGATCCTCGCGCTGACCACCTCCGTCGAAGACATGCGCGAGCGCATCGGCAACTGCGTCATCGGCACCAGCCGCAAGGGCGAGGCCGTCACGGTCGAGGACCTCGGCGTCGCGGGCGCCGCGACTGTCCTGATGAAGGACGCCATCATGCCGAACCTGATGCAGACGCTCGAAGGGCAGCCTGCGTTTGTCCATGCCGGCCCGTTCGCCAACATCGCGCACGGCAACTCCTCCATCATCGCGGACCAGATCGCGCTCAAGCTGGCCGACTACGTCGTCACGGAATCGGGCTTCGGCGCGGACATCGGCATGGAGAAGTTCATGGACATCAAGTGCCGCTACTCCGGCCTAACGCCGGACGTGGTGGTGCTTGTCGCGACCGTGCGCGCGCTCAAGATGCACGGCGGCGGGCCGCGCGTTGTCGCGGGCAAGCCGTTGGCATTTGAGTACCTGCAGGAAAACCTCGAGCTGCTCGACAAGGGCTGCGCGAATCTGGTCGCGCACATCCAGAACGCGAAGCGCTTCGGCGTGCCGGTCGTGGTCGCGATCAATCAGTTCCACACCGACACCCCGGCCGAGATCGACCTGGTCCGCCGGCGCGCGATCGAAGCGGGCGCGGAGGACGCGGTGCAGTCGAACCATTGGGCCGAGGGCGGCGACGGCGCGAAGATGCTGGCCGAGGCAGTCATTGCCGCCTGCGAGAAGCCGTCGAACTTCCAGTTCCTCTACCCCCTGGAGTGGAGCATCAAGGAAAAGATCGAGAAGATCGCGTGCGAGGTCTACGGCGCGGCCGGCGTGAGCTACACCCCCGAGGCCGAGGCCAAGATCGAACTGTACACTCGGCTCGGCTTCGACAAGCTGCCGCTGTGCATGGCGAAGACGCACCTCAGCCTGAGCCACGATCCGACCCTTAAGGGCCGGCCGACCGGCTACATCTTCCCGGTGCGCGACATTCGCGCGAGCGTGGGTGCGGGCTTCCTCTACCCGCTCTGCGGCGAAATGCGCACCATGCCGGGCCTGCCCACCCGCCCGGTGTTCTATGACGTGGACCTGGACCTGGAAACGGGCCGGGTGCTAGGCCTGTTCTAGCTTTCTTGCCACAGAGGACACGGAGGGCACAGAGCATCCTGAGCGAAGTCGACGGACTCTAGCGCCTTCGTGTCTGGCCACATGAAGCCCGATTTCTGGCAGAAACCGGGCTTCTTTGTTATCATTTCTCGTCGATGACTCCTACGCGACGCGCCCGCCTGCTCACCCTGCTCGACCTGCTGTTGTTGGCCGCGCTCTGCCTGCTCTTTTTCTGGCGCAGCCTGCCCTTCGCGGGCGTCGACCACCGCGGATTTGCCGCGGGTGATTTCGGCAACCAATTCTACGCGTTCGCTTCCTATCGCGCCGAGCGGTTGTCTCAGGGCGAGTTGCCGCTTTGGAGCCCCCACGCGCTGAGCGGGCATCCGTTCCTCGCGGACATCCAGTCGGGCGCCTACTACCCCCCCGCCCGGCTGACGATTGCCCTCACACAGGCGGCCGGATTCAGTTACCAGGCGCTCCAACTCGAAGGCATTCTTCACTATCCCATTGCTGCGTTCGGCATGTACTTCCTCGCGCGACGGCTCACCCGCAGCCGCTTTGGCGCGTGGGTCGCGGCGGTCGCGTTCACCTTCGGCTCGTACCTCACCAGCTACCCGCTGCTCCAGCTTGCGATCCTCGAAACCGTGGTCTGGCTCCCGTGGCTCTTCCTCGCGCTCGACCACGCGGCGAGTCACCTTGCTGCGGACAGGGCGCGGCGCGCGATCCTGCCCGTGCTGCTGGCCGGACTAGTGTTCGGCGTCGCGCTGACGGCCGGTCATCCGCAATCGGCGCTGCTCGTGGGTTATGCCGGGCTGGCGTTCGCCGTGTTCCGGGCCTTCCAGATGGCCCGCGCGCGCGCGTGGCCCGCCGTTCTGGGCAGGCTGGCCGCGCTCGTCGCGTTCCTGCCCCTCGGCGCGGCGCTGGCAGCCGCGCAACTGCTCCCCGCGCTCGAATACATGCGCCTGTCCACCCGCGCCGGCCTGACCATCGACGCGGCAGGCTCGGGCTTCATGCCGTATGACCTGATCCAGTTCATTTTTCCGCAAATCGCCACTCCCGTCGCAGCGCTTTACATCGGCGTGCTTGCCCTCGGCCTCGCCATCTTCGCGCTTTTCGGCGCCGCTCGGCGCGACCCGGCGTTGGCTCTCCCGCGCGACCTCGTCGGCTTCTTCGGCGGACTCGCAGGCGCGGGCTTGCTTCTCTCGTTCGGCAACATCACCCCGGTCTATCAGCTCGCGTATCTGGCGCTGCCGGGCTGGCGGCTGTTCCGCGGGCAGGAGCGGCTGGCTGTCTGGGTGGTTTTCGGCCTTGCGATGCTTGCGGGGTTCGGCGCGGCTGCCCTGGCCCGCTCGCTCACAAGCAAGCCAGACGGAAGCAATACCCGGCCCGGATTAGGCCTCGCAAGGGGCTTCTGGATTGCGGCTATGTCTGCGCTGGTGTTCGCCGCCGCGTGCTTCATCGGCTATCAAGCCGGCAACGAGGGGCTGTGGGGCTTCACCGCCGCGGCGATGTGGCTTAGCCTGATGCTCGCCGCCGCAGGCGGGGCCGTGTGGAGCGGCCGGCCGGCGCTGATGATCCTTGTCATAGTGATCGATCTGTTCACCGTGGTCAGCGGGCAGCACGCGGGCACAGCCGCGTCCGCGCAGCCGTTCCCTCCCGGCCCGATCTTTGATGCGGTTCGGGCAGACACAGGCGTCTTTCGCACAGCGAACGAGGGGCCGTTGACGGAGCACATCGGGTACGGATACGGGTTCGATGAGATCACGGGCGCGAGTCCCCTCAAGCTGACAGCCTATGACCGCCTGCTCCGCGAGGCGCCGCGGCCGCTGCTGTGGCGACTGCTCGGCGTGAAGTACGTGTTCACATGGCGTCCCGAGCTCGAGGAGCCGGCGGAGCGCCTGGCCGAGCAGACCGGCGGGGACGGAAATCCTATTTATGTCTATCGCTTGAACGATCCCCGCCCGCGGGCGTGGTTGAACGGCCGCTTTTCGGTTGAGCCGTCCGCCGATGGGCAGCTTGCCCGCGTGCTGGCGCCCGGCTTCGATCCCCAGGCCGACGTGATCCTGTCCGCCCCGCCCGACCCTGCGCCTGATCCCAACTGCGCGGGAACGGTAGAATGGACACGCCGGACGCCCGAATTTCTCGCGCTCGAGGTCACGACCGATGCGCCGTGCGTCCTGACCCTCAGCGAGATTGCGTATCCCGGCTGGCAAGCGGCAATCGACGATGCGCCGGCGCCGATCCTCACTGCCGACGCTGTGCTCCGGGCGGTAGCGATGCCTGCGGGCACGCACACGGTGACGCTGGCTTTCCGGCCGCGCCCGACTGGCCTGATTATCTCGCTCGTTGCGCTTCTCGCCGTGGCCGTCGGGCTGCTCGCTGCGCTGATCCTGGAGAGCCGGGCCGCCGCGCGCAAGCCGGAGCCTGAGCTGCGCGCTCCCGCATGATCCGCCTCGCTGCGCGCGCCGTCCTGGCGCCGCGTGTCCTCGCAACGCTCGCCGTCCTCGCCGGGTTCGGGCTCCGCGCTTTCCGTCTCGGCCACCAGGAGTTGCGCGGGGATGAGACGTTCGGCTACTTCTTCAGCCTCAACGGCCTAGGCCGAATTGTGTCCGGCACGCTCGAACTACGCGAGCCGCACCCCGTTGCCTCGTACTGGATCCAGCATCACTGGCTTGACGCAGCCGGTCACTCCGAGTTCGCGCTGCGGTTCACCAGCCTATTTTTCGGGACACTCAGCATTGCGCTGATTTACGCGCTCGCGCGCCGCATTGGCCTCAGTGGGCGCGCGTCTGCGCTCGCGGCTTGGCTGCTTGCGCTCAGCCCGTACGCTCTCTGGCACAGCCAGGATGCGCGGATGTACAGCATGAGCCTCGCGCTGACCCTGCTCAGTTCGGCGCTGGCGATTGCCTTCTTCCGCCGGCCGCGATTCGGCACAGGGGCTGCCTACGTGCTGTCTAGCCTACTTGCGCTCCACACCCACTACTTCGCCGCGTTTGTGATCGTCGCGCAGAATGCCTGGGTGGCTTGGCGCGCAATTCGGGGCGCAAAAACCGGCAGGTTCTGGCGTCCGCTCAGATACTGGGTGGCCGCGCAAACCGCCCTCTTTGCGCTGTTTCTCCCCTGGTTGATTGTCGCGCGTGACACGCTCACCGGTTATCGCGGCAACGGCGATTCGCCGGGCCTGCTCGACGCGCTCCTGCGCACCGCGCGCGCCCTCACCGCAGGCGAAATGGCCCCGCTCCCCGTGCGCAACGCGGCTGCGCTGACCGCTGCGGCGATCCTGCTCCTCCTGATCGCCGGCGCGCTACGGCGGCGCAGCGACACCGGGCGCGACCTGGCGTTCGCCGCGCTGCTGTTGGTCGTCCCGCTCGCCGCAACGTGGCTCAGCAGCCGCGGCCGGCCGATCTTCAACGAGCGCTATCTGGTCGCGGCCCTGCCCGGCCTGATCCTCCTGCTGGCCGCAGCCGTCGAGCGGCGGCAGCCGCGGCCGGAACGCGAGGTCGCGGCCGCGCTCACCGGCGTCCTGGTGATTCTGTCGCTCATTGCGAGCGCGCACTACCTGTTCGACCCGGCCTACAGCAAATCGCGCGGGTGGCGCGAGTTGGTCAGGGAATTGACCGCGCTCACTGATGGATTTGACCCCGCGCGAGCCTGGGTCCTCGTGAACGGCGCTGATCCGACGCTCTGGTACTACTACCCACAGCAAGAGACGCGCTGGGCGATCCCCTTCGCGCCCGGAGATACGGCCGGCGCCGAGCGAGTGACGGAGGATCTCGTCCAAGCCGGGGTCGATCGCGTCGTGGTTCCGCTCGCGTCGGGCGACGGGTGGGACGGCGACAGGATCGCGCGCGCTGCATTGGCATCTCGTTACGACATCATCCAGACGCTAAGCGTGGCCGGCCGCGAAGTTGTCGTTGGGGAGCTTCCACCCGATGCCGCGCAGCCGCTCAGCGCGACATTCCAGGGCGGCCTCCGGCTCGACACGGTCGGCCTGCAACCGGGCGCGCTTGTCGCCCCCGGCTCGCTGCTCGGCATTCATCTGCAATGGTCAGGGCCGCGCGACCAGTTGCCGGCAGGGGTCAAGATTACGCTGCAACTGCTCGATGAGGGCGGCGCGCTCGTCGCGCAGAGCGACGCGCCGCTCGAAATCACCCGGGGGCGAAGCAGTCACGGCGTCCGGCTGCCTGCTTCGTTGCCGCCCGGCACTTACCGGCTGATTCTGGCGCTCTACGACGGGGACGCGGAGGGGCAGCCGCGACAGATAACCGAAGATGGGCGCGACGCGGTGACGCTGGCGGAGATTCGCGTCCGCTGACGCGCGGGGAATTTGCGCCGCGCATTTGTAACACTAACAGAAGTGCGTTATAATCACGGTTGGCCTCCGAGGGGATACTCTCGGAGGTCTGAATGTTACGTGTCAGGTTGGACCGGGGGTTACGGCGATGCCCACTTATGTTTACGAATGCGACGACTGCGGCGTGCGGTTCGAGCGACTGCAATCTTATTCCGAAGCGCCCTTGCGGGATTGCCCCGAGTGCAACGGCCACGTGCACCGCGTGATTCAACCCGTCGGCGTGATTTTCAAGGGCTCAGGGTTCTACGTGACGGATAACAAAGGCAAGTCGTCGACCGGCATCCCCGCGGGCAAGAAGGACGAAGCCGCGCCGGCGAGCGCGTCCACGGAGAAGAAGACAGACAGCGCGCCAGCGACGACATCGACTAGCTCGGAGCCAAGCGGGGCCAGCGCGGGAACAAAGAAGGAAGACTGAACTCCCCCTTTGGGGGAAGCGGCAGGGGGCAGGAGTGTCGGCAGGCGTCGACCGATCCCGCCCCCTACGCATTTAAGCGGCCGGCTCGTCCTGCGTTGTATCATCTTCAGCGGCCACCAGTTCCGCTGGCGCCGCCACCACCGGCCGCGACAGGCGCCGGTACACCCCGTTCCACACCACCGGCATGTAGGCTTGCAGCAGCCACATCCCGCCAACCGTAACCAGCAGCGAAAAGAGCGAGGTAATGAGGTATAACGGCGTGCTAACACGCGGTAACTGAGGCATAACGCCGCGCTGCGCGTCCTCCATGAGCCGGCCAAAGCCCGCCAGCCAAACGCCTGTCAGCGGCAGGCTAATGATGGTCGTGACAAGCTGAAGCAGGACTGTCACCGCAAACGACACGAGCAGGAGCAGAATCCACACGAGGATGACCGTGCCCAGGTTGGCGCGCGTGAGCGCCCAGCCCTCGCGGATCGCTTCGACCACCCCGCGCCGGCCCGCCACCGCAGACTGCTGCATGAGCGGCGAGAAGATGCCCGCGACGACCGCATAAAGCAGGCCCAGGCAGAAACCGCCGCAGACGCAAGCGAGCCAGACGAAGCCGAGCGCGTTCGCGGTGTCGCTCCGGCTGCCGGCCGCGCCCGCGCCGAACGCCAGCAGAAAGAAGCCGGCAAACCCCACGCAACCGATGAGCAAGCCCGGCAAAAGCCACGCGAGCTGCACGAGGAAGAGATGCCCGGCACGGCCCAGCCCTTCTCGCAACCCCCGGCCGACGTCGACCTGCTCGCCGTCGCGCGCGCGATCCGCTTCGAGGATCAGTCCGGATGTTGCGACGAGGCCGACGATGTAGCCGAGCAGGCTCAGCATGAGAAATACGGCAAGGCCGATCCACATGGCCGCCACGCCAGTGAAGAACTCGCCCATGATGTCGGGGGGAATGGCGTCGGGGCTGCGCATCATATCGTTGAGCCAGTCGAAGTAGCGGCTCAGCCACGCTGCGCCAGCCAGCTGATAGATGAGCAGACCGATCGCGTATAAGGCCAGGCCAATGGCGGGGAAGATAAGCAGCTTTTTGTTGCGCCAAATCAGTTGAACTGAGCCGGTGAGGAGTTCGCCAAAAGGCATCGTTGCCTCCTGAGGGGAAGATGAGTGGTGCGTGTGAAGTATAGCACAGGCCCTCGTTTTGACAAGGACGCGGGGCGGT
Organism: Anaerolineae bacterium; assembly: GCA_025454635.1. GTDB lineage: Bacteria > Chloroflexota > Anaerolineae > CG2-30-64-16 > CG2-30-64-16 > JALOOB01. The sequence continues at coordinate 19,290 of JALOOB010000002.1, read as the reverse complement.
GTTAACCTTCCGCAGTTATGTTTGAGTACAATCTGATCGCGCGCGACGCGGCCACCCTTGCCCGCGCCGGAGCATTCTCTACGCCCCACGGCACGCTGCTTACGCCGGTGTTCGCTCCCGTAGGCACCCAAGCCACTGTCAAGACACTCACCCCGCGTGACCTGCGGGAGGTAGGCGCTTCGCTCGTCCTCGCCAACACCTACCATCTCTACCTGCGACCCGGCACCGAGCGCATCCGCGATTTCGGCGGCATCCATGCGTGGATGGGCTGGGAGCGGCCGATGCTCACCGATTCGGGCGGCTTCCAGGTGTTCAGCCTGTCCGCGATCCGCAAGGTGGATGCGGACGGTGTGACGTTCCGATCGCATCTGGACGGGTCGACCCACCGCTTCACGCCCGAAAACGTGGTGCAGGCCGAGGAGAACATCGGCGCGGATATCATCATGTGCCTCGACGAGTGCGCGGACCCGAATAACCGGGCGTATATCGAGAAGGCGCTGGAGCGCACGCACGCCTGGGCCGCGCGCTGCAAGGCCGCTCAGGCGCGCAAGGATCAGGCGCTCTTCGGCATTGTCCAGGGCGGCATTTACCGCGACCTGCGCCTGGAGAGCGCGCGGACGTTGTCGGCGCTGGACTTCCCCGGCTATGCGATTGGCGGCCTGAGCGTGGGCGAGACGAAAGAGCAGATGTACGAGACGCTCGATTACACGACGCCCGAACTGCCGCCCGACAAACCGCGCTATCTGATGGGCGTGGGCGCGCCGGAAGACGTCGTTGAAGGCGTCGCCCGCGGCATCGACATCTTCGACTGCGTGCTGCCGACGCGCGTCGCGCGCAATGGCGGGCTGTTCACGCGGCAGGGGCGGATGAACTTGCGCAACTCGCGCTACGAGGACGACCCGCTGCCCATCGAGCCCGGGTGCGACTGCTACGCCTGCCAGAATTTCAGCCGCGCCTACATCCGTCACCTGCATAAGGCGGAGGAGATCCTTGGCCTGCACCTGGCGACGGTCCACAACATCCGCTTCATGACTCGCTTGATGGATGAGATTCGCGCGGCGATCCTCGACGGCACGTTCCCCACGTACCGCGAGGCGTTTCTCGCCGAGTATAAGATCACCGATCAGGCGGTTCGCCACGCGCAGGCGGAGGCCCGCATGAAGTCCAGGCTGCAAAAAGCAACCAACAAGCAGAAGGTCTGACGCGTATGGACATCATCCAAGCCATCATCCTCGGCATCGTCCAGGGCGCGACCGAGTTCATCCCGGTCAGTTCGTCAGCGCATCTCGTGCTCGTTCCCTGGGCGTTAGGCTGGCAGAACCCTGGCTTGCTCTTCGACACGCTGCTCCACTGGGGCACGCTCGCGGCAGTCGTCACCTATTTCTGGCGCGAGTGGCTGGCGGTCATTCGGGCGTTCTTCCGCAGCCTTTTCGGCCACGGTCCGTGGAGCGCCGCGTCCGGCGGCCGGCTGGCCGACCCGGACAGCCGGCTTGCGTGGGGCCTGATCCTCGGCACGCTGCCCGCGGTCGTCCTCGGTTTTCTCTTCAAGGATTTCATCGAGGAGCTGTTCGCCGCGCCGGTCGCGGTCGGCTTCTTTTTGTTGGTCACTGCCGGACTGCTCGCGTTGGCCGAACGCATCGGCCGGCGCGAAAAGCCGTTGGCGAACCTGAATCTCCCCGACTCACTGACCGTGGGCATTGCGCAGGCTATCGCGATGGCGCCCGGAATCAGCCGCTCCGGCGCGACGATGGCTGCGGGCATGGGCCGGGGCCTCACGCGCGAGGCCGCGGCCCGCTTCAGCTTCATGCTCGCGACGCCCGCCATCCTCGGCGCAGGCGTGCTGCAGTTGTTCGATCTCACTCAGGGGACCGAAATGCTCGACAGTTCGCCGGCCGCGCTGATTGCCGGGACCCTCGCGGCGGGGATTGTCGGCTACCTGTGCATCCGCTTCTTGCTCTCCTACCTCCGCCGCGGCAGCCTGTATGTGTTCGCTGCCTACTGCGCCGCGCTAGGGGTGATTGTCGTGCTGGCGAACGTGCTCTGATGAAATCGACGCCGAACGCAACCCGAGCAGCGAATCAGCACGGGCGCCTGCGCCCATTCGCATATTCGTGGTTGGGGTTGATGGTCGGCCTGCTTGTCCTTGCCGCCTGCGCAGCCGGTCCGACCGCAACGCCGCCGCCAACGCGCCTCCGCATCGCCGGCTCAACGACGATGGCGCCTGCCCTCGGTGAGCTCGCGGCGACGCTGCAGGCACAGAACCCAAATCTGCTGGTCGAGGTCCAGGGCGGCGGGACGCAGATCGGCTGGGACGAATTGCGCGCCGGCCGCGTCGACGTGGCAGCCCTCTCATACTGGGACGAGACGCAGGTCGTCCCCGACGAATTCCAGTTAGTCCCCATCGCGCGCGATGGGGTCGCGGTGGTCGTCCACCCGCGCAACCCCATCTCGAACGTGACCGCGTTGCAGCTGCGCGCGCTTTTTGGCGGCGAGGTGTTGGACTGGCGCGCGCTGGGCGGGATCGAGGGCGAGCCGCAAATTGTGAGCCGCGAGGACGGCTCGGGCACTCGCGCCGCGTTCGAGGCGCGGGTGATGGGCGGCCAGCGAGTGACGCTGAACGCGCTGGTCATGCCCACAACACAAGCCGTCATTGATTATGTCGCATCTCATCCTCTCTCCGTCGGCTACGTCTCCGCATCTGCCGCCGATAGTCGCGTCCGCATCGTGCCCGTCGAGGGGCTGCCGCCGTCGACCGAGGACATTCGCAGCGGCGCGTACTATCTGGCGCGCACGCTCTATCTCGGCGCTCGGGCGCCGCTCACCCCTCAGGTCCGCGCGCTGGTCGACTTCGTTGCCAGTCCGGCGGGGCAGGAAGTTGTCGCTGGACGGTTCGCGGTGCTGCCTTAAAGACGTCGCTCTGCGAACTTGACCCTTCTGCAAAGCTATGCTATTATCTTGACATTAGCTTCAGGCACTCTTCTGCGGAAAGTCGGGAACCCCCCGGCTTTCTTTGTTGTAAGGGTCCCGGAACGGAACAAACCCGGCGTCAGGCCGGTGGGCATTTTGCGGGAGAGAACGAAGGAAATGAGCAAAGAGCTGATCATGGCTGTCAACCAGATCTGCGCGGAGAAAGAGTTGCCGCGCGAGACGATCCTGGGAGCCATCGAGGAAGCATTGGTCCACGCCTACCGGCGCAATTACGCCAACGCCACGGCCAACGTCCAAGCAACCATCGATCCGAACACGGGCGACCTCAGCATTTCCTGCGAGAAGACCGTGGTTGAAAAGGTCGAGGATCCCGCGGTCGAAATCGGCCTGCCCGAGGCCCGCAAGCTGGACAAGGACGCGGAACTTGGCAGCACGGTCATCGACCACCGCGAGCCGGCGGATTTCGGCCGCATTGCCGCGCAGACGGCCAAACAGGTCATTCTCCAGCGCATCCATGAGGCAGAGCGTGACCAGCTGTTCGATTTCTACAAGCAGCGCGAAGGCGAACTGATCACCGGCCAGGTGCAGTCGATCGACTACCGCAGCAACGCGGTGACGGTCACGCTCAGCAAGAAGGCCGAGGGCATCATTGCGGCGGAAGACCAACTTCCGAACGACCGCTACCGCGTGGGCATGAACGTCCGCACGCTGCTCGCAGAGATCAACAAGGGCACGCGGGGGCCTCAGATTCGCCTGTCGCGCACACATCGCAATATGCTACGCCGCCTGCTCGAGCGCGAAATCCCCGAAATTTACAGCGGCACGGTCGAAATCAAGAGCATCGCTCGCGAACCGGGCCAGCGCTCGAAGGTAGCCGTCTCCGCCAGCCAGCCCGGCGTCGATCCCGTCGGCTCCTGTGTCGGCCTGCGCGGCACACGCATCCAGAACATCGTGGACGAACTGAACGGCGAGAAGATCGACGTGGTCGAATGGTCTGCTGACGTGCGCAGCTTCATTAGCAACGCGCTCAGCCCCGCCAAGCCGACCGATACGATCCTGATCGAAGAAGGCGATATCCGCACCGCTATCGTAGTGGTGCCTGACCGCCAGCTCTCGCTCGCCATTGGCAAGGAAGGCCAGAATGCGCGCCTTGCGGCCAAGCTGACCGGTTGGCGCATCGACATCAAGAGCGAGACCGAGGCTGCGACCGAGGGCCTGGCCGAGATTAAGCGGCAGCAGATGCAGATGATCCGCCAGCGCTCGCTGCAGGACAAGGCCGCGGCGCTGCCCGCGGGCGACGACCTCCTCAGCCGCGCGGAATGGCTGCTGCGCGAACGCGACAAGACGCAGGCCACTCTGGAAACGGCCGCTCGCTTGCTGGCGCAGGCCGATCAGAACCGGCCCGACCTGCCGCAAATCGAAGAAGAGGCAGAGGCCCAGCCCGAAACTGAGATGGTCGAGGCCGAAGCCGCCGCTCCTGAAGTTGCGGAAGCCGTTGCGCCCGCCGTTGAGGAAGAAGAGGTCGCCGCCGAGCCTGGGCCGGCGGAGGTCGCGCCGGCAGAGCCCGAGCCCCAGAGCATGGGCGACGCGGGTGAGCAGTTCCTCGTGCCCGAAGCCTTCGTGGACGACGAATTGATCGAAGACGAGGAAGAGGGCGGCGCAGGGAAGAAGGCCCCGGCGAAGAAGGTTAAGAAGGACACTAAGAAGCGCGAGCTGGTCTTCGACGAGGACCTGGGCGAGGTGGTTGCGCGGCGCAAGCGCAAGCCGGGCCGCGGCGGCTGGGGCGACGTGGAATACTAGGCCATGCCATCGGGGCAAGCCTCCAAGCCGAAGGGGCCGCGCCCCAAACACGTGCCGCAGCGGACATGCGTTGTCTGCCGGTCGGAACGGGGCAAGCGGGAGCTGGTGCGCATCGTGCGGACGCCAGCCGGCGAAGTCCACGTGGATCCAACCGGCAAGGCCGCAGGCCGGGGCGCTTATTTGTGCAAAGCGCGGGACTGCTGGAACGTTCCCGGCTTCACGCAGCGTCTGAATACGGCGCTGAAGACAAGTTTGACAGCGGAAGACACGACAGCGTTGAAGGCATACGCTGAGACGCTGCCGGAGGAATAATGACGTGGCGCAAGGTCTACTTGCGCCACAACAGGAGCAACTCATGGTAGCGGCCACGCGACCGCTAACACAACCGATGGGCGAAGGAACCCGACGCTCCGAGGAAGGCCTTATGCGTAAGTAGTGGCATAAACCCCCTCCCTCCCTGAACGTCCCCCTGTCCTTCCCCCGTGGTTTGACCGTGAATAGGAATCGGCTTGCCCCCCAGCCCCGGCTTACGCCCGGCTGGTTGACCGCGCGTCGTCTCTGGACTTCGCCCAGAACGAACTCTGCGCCTCGCGGGCGGCTCAAGGAGGATGATGAATGGCGAACGACAACCCGAAAGCCGAGCAGCCCAGCGGGGCCTCGACTGAAAACGAAACCCAGAACCAGAATACACCGCGCCAGCCGCAGGCGCGACCTGCCGGCCAGGGCCAAGGGCGACCACAGACGCCTGACCAGGCGGCGCGCCCAGGGAGCAAGCCGGCGGAAAACGGCCAGCGCAACGATGCGAGCCGGCAGCCCAAAACGCCCTCCTTTGCCAAACCATCGGCCCCGGGGGCCAAGCCCGGCTCCGCGCCGGACGGCAATCGCAGCCCCGCGCCTTCGCGTCCCGGCGAGACTCGCCCCGGCAACCGGCCGGGCGGGCAGCCAAACCAGGGGGGCGATGACGAGGTGTTCAACCAACGCGTCTTCGACCCCACGTCCGAGGACACAGTCGTTCCACGCGGACGCCCCGCGCCCAGCGGCCCGCGGCCGGCGGGCGGCTACGGCGGACAGAACCGCGGTCCCTCACAGGGCCGGCCCGGTGGCGGTTACAGTGGTGGTGGCGGCGGCGGTGGTGGTGGTGGCCCCCAAGGGGGCTACGGCGGTCAGAACCGTGGACCCTCGCAGGGCCGCCCGGGCGGCGGTTACGGCGGTGGCGGCGGTGGCGCGCCGAGCGGTGGCGGCGGATTCGGCGCGCCGGATCGCGGCGGCCCGCAACGGACCGGCCCGCAACAGCGCACCGGCGGGGGTCCGTCGGGCGGCAACCGTCCGGGCGGCAACAACCAGCGTCGGCCGCAGGGCAAGTCGCGTCAGGCTCAGTTGCCACCCGGCGAACGCCTTGCGCCGCCGCCCCTCACCGGCGCGGCCCGGCCCACTGCGGCAGCCCAGGCGGCTGTAACGGAGCTGGTCATCGGCGACACGATCACGATTCGCGATCTCGCCGAGAAGATGCGGAAGAGCCCGATCGAGGTCATCAAGACCCTGATGAATTACGGCATGATGGTCACCATCACCGAGTCCATCGACTACGACACGGCTGCGCTCATCGGCGAAGAACTTGGCATTGCGGTCAACCGCGAAAAGGCGCCCGAGCCCGAAGTGGCCGCCGAGCCCGAGGCTGCGCCGCAGACGTTGCGACAGCGCATCCTGGCGCAGGAGAAGGCGGAGGACATGGAGGTTCGCCCGCCGGTCGTCGTTGTGCTCGGCCATGTCGACCACGGCAAGACCACCCTGCTCGATGCGATCCGCGAGACGCGCGTGGTCGAAGGCGAAGCGGGCGGCATCACGCAGCACATCGGCGCGTACCAGGTCGAGATTAACGGGCGCAAGATCACGTTCCTCGACACACCCGGCCATGAGGCGTTTACGGCCATGCGCGCGCGCGGCGCCCAGGTGACCGACATCGCCATCGTGGTGGTGGCCGCGGACGACGGCGTCATGCCGCAGACAAAAGAGGCGATCGCGCACGTCAAAGCGGCCCAAGTGCCGATCATCGTGGCGCTGAACAAGATCGACAAGGCGCAGGCTAACCCGGACCGGGTCAAGCAGGAGCTGGCGGACAACGGCGTGCTCATCGAAGAGTACGGCGGCGACGTCATGTGCGTCCCGGTTTCGGCCAAGATGCGCCGCGGCATCGATGACCTGCTCGAGAGCATCCTGCTCCTGGCCGACGTCGACCCGCAGACAGCAAACCCGAAAGGCGACTGCGTGGGCACGGTCATCGAGAGCCGGCTCGACAAGCAGCGCGGCCCGATGGCGACCTTGCTGGTCCAGAACGGCACGCTCCACGTGAGCGACAGCATCGTGAGCGGGGAAACTTACGCCAAGATTCGCGCCATGTATGATGACAAGGGCGAGCCGATAACGGAGGCCAAGCCCGCGAGGCCGGTGCAGATCCTGGGCTTCTCCGACGTGCCGGTTGCTGGCGAAACGTTCAAGGTGGTTGCGGACGACCGGACCGCGCGGGGGATTGCATCCGAACGGCAGCTTGCCAAGAAGGCGGCCGCAGGCCCGGCGCCGGCGCGCACGCTGGAGAGCATCTTCGCTGCGGCTGAAGCGGGCCAGGTGAAGGAACTCAACTTGATCCTGAAGGCGGACGTGCAGGGGTCCATCGAGCCGATCGTGAACTCGCTCGAAAAGCTCAGCACGGACAAGCTGAAGGTGAAGATTCTGCACCAGGGCACGGGCAACATCAGCGAGTCGGACGTCATGCTCGCGGTCGCGTCGCACGCCATCGTCGTCGGCTTCTCCGTCGTTGCGGACGGCGGCGCGCAGAAGATGGCCGAGGCCGAAGGCATCGACATTCGCATCTACAACATCATCTACAACATCATTGAGGACGTGCAGAAGGCGCTCCAGGGGATGTTGGAGCCCGTGTATAAGGAAGTCGTCACGGGCCATGCGGAAATTCGCCAGGTCTTCCGGGTGTCGAAGGTCGGCAAGGTGGCCGGCTGCTATATCCTGGACGGCGAGATCCAGCGCAACTCCCCGGTTCGGGTGAAGCGCGCGGGCGAGGTGATCGCCGAGGACAAGATCGCCGCGTTGAAGCGGTTCCAGGAGGACGTCCCCGAGGTCAAGACAGGATTCGAGTGCGGCATCCACCTGCACAACTTCCATGACTTCGAGACGGGCGACGTGCTGGAGGCCTACAAGAAGGAACGGGTGCTGTAATGACTTCTCGCCGGCAAGAACGCATTGCCGAGGTGTTAACTGAGGAGCTTGGGCTTCTCATTGGCAGCGAACTAACCGATCCGCGACTGGAAGACGCGATGGTCACCGTCACGGACGTGCAGGTTTCGGCGGATTTGGGCAACGCGCGCGTGTTTATCCAGCACGCGCTGCCCGATTCGCAGACGCGCCACGTGCTGAGCGCATTGCAGCACTCGACCACGTTCCTGCGCCGCGCGCTGGTGGAGAACCTTCACCTGCGCGTGGTGCCCGAGTTGCACTTCGTCGTAGACGACACAGAGAAGCGCGCCTCGCATGTGGACGACATCCTCGATCAGATCGCTGCGGAGCGAAAATCCGCCGAGCGGGCGGCCGCGCAAGCGCCGGGACAGGATCACCATGCCGACGCCGAACAGCGCGAATCTGAGTGACCTCGTGGCCCCCATCATGGGGGCCGCGTCCCTCGTGGCGTTCTGCCACGTCAACCCAGACGGCGACGCAATCGGGTCGCTGCTCGGGCTGGGGTACGTTCTGGACGCTCTGCCCGGCGAGCGCGCCGTCGTCCTGGCGTGCCAGGACCGCCCGCCGGAATCCCTGTTCTTCGTGCCCGGCGTCGAGCGCATCGTCAACGCGCTGCCCGAGGGCTTCCAGCCCGACCTTGTTGTCTCGCTCGACGCGAGCGATCCGGCGCGGCTGGGCGCCATCTTCTCGAACCTCGCGTTCACGCCGACCCCACTGATCGTCGTCGACCACCACATCACCAACCTGCACTTCGGCAACCTGAACTATGTCGCGCCCGAAGCGGCTTCGACAAGCCAGCTTGTCATCGCGCTCGCGGACGCGCTTGGCGTGCCCCTGCCGAAGGAAGCGGCCACGCCCCTGCTCGTCGGCCTCGTGACCGACACGCTCGGCTTCCGCACGAGCAACGTCACCGCGGCCGAGCTGGCCGCTGCCGTCCGCCTCATTGAGGCCGGCGCGAATCTGGCCGACGTAAGCCAACGAACGCTTGCCACCCGTCCCTTCAAGCACATGCGGCTGTGGGGCATGGCGTTCGAGCGGGCGCATCTTGACGGTTATGTCTTGTGGGCGGAAGTCACAAAGGCGATGCGCGAGGCTGCGGGCATCCTGGACGAGGACGACGGCGGGCTGGTCAGCCAGCTCATCAACGCGGCCGAGGCGCGGGTCGCCGTGGTCTTCAACGAGCTGGCGGACGGTCGCATCGAGGTGGACTTCCGGTCGCGGCCGGGTTACGACGTCGCAACAGTCGCGTTGAGCCTCGGCGGCGGCGGACATCCGCAGGCAGCCGGCTGCCTGCTGACCGGCCCGCTGGCCGATGCGCAGGCGCGCGTGCTGCCGCTTGTTCATGCCGCGAGCCTGAGCTCGTCGTCAACACCAAGACACAAAGACACGATGGCAACATAGTCTTCCTTGTGACTTTGTATCTTTGTGTTTGTCGTCGATTTCATCGAAGCGAGAAGTAGTTTGGACGGTATCCTGAACATTGACAAGCCGCAAGGCTGGACCTCGCACGATGTCGTCGCATGGATCCGCCGCGTGCTCAAGGTGAAACGCGTTGGTCATGCCGGCACACTCGACCCACTTGCCACCGGCGTCCTGTTGGTCTGCGTCGGCCAGGCAACTCGCGTCAGCGAGTACCTGATGGCCTCTGACAAGACCTACCGGGCCGATATCCAGTTGGGCACGATCACCGACACGTACGACCTGGACGGCGAGGTGATCGAGTCGCGGCCGCTGCCCGCGGAGATCGACCGCGGCGTGATCTGGCAGGCGCTCGGCCACTTCGTGGGCGAGATCATGCAGGCGCCGCCCGCCTACTCCGCGATTAAGCAGGACGGCGTGCCGCTGCACCGCCGGGCGCGACGCGGCGAGGAGGTCAGGCCTTCTGCGCGTGCGGTCACGATCCACAGCATCCAAATGGTTAACTGGGCGCCGCCGTGTCTGACGCTCGACGTGACCTGCGAACCCGGCACGTACATCCGCAGCCTGGCCCATGATCTTGGACAGTCGCTTGGCTGCGGCGGCGCGCTGGCCGGACTGCGCCGCACGCGCAGCGGGCGGTTTCTCGTGGAGGACGGGCTGAGCCCGGAAGGCATGGCCGAAGCCCACCGGGCGGGCGAGTTGAACCGCCATTTGCATCCCATCTCGACCGCCCTCTCCGCCCTGACGCCCGTGCCGGTGAACGCGGAGCAGATCAAGCGGCTTCGCAACGGACAGCCCATCGACGGCAACGCCGCGCACAGTCGCGCCGGTTACGCGCTGGGCGACGATGGCAGCGTTGTCGCCATTCTGCGCCATGAAGCGCCGAGCGAATGGTGGCCGGACAAGGTGTTTGCGGCAGGCGAGTGATGGACGTCTTCGAGGGTTTCCCCAGCCCACCTCTTGACGGCCCGGTCTACCTGGCGATCGGCAACTTCGACGGCGTGCATCGCGGGCACCAGATGCTCATTGGCGAGCTGGCCGCTGCCGCGCACACCGCAGGGGGCCGCGCCGGGCTGCTCACCTTCGAGCCGCATCCGGTTGCGGTGCTCCGCCCCGAACTCAAGACCGCCCGCCTGACGACGAACGAGGAACGCACCGATCTGCTGGCCGCGCTCGGCCTCGACTTCGTCGTTGCGCATCCATTCACCCGCGACACCGCCGCCACCCCTGCCGCGGACTTCCTCGCGCAGCTCACCCGACATCTGCCGCTGCGCGAGTTGTGGGTCGGGCCGGACTTCGCGCTCGGCAAGGGCCGCGAGGGCAACACGGAGCGGCTCGCGGAGCTCGGCCGCGCGCTAGGTTATGACCTGCGCATCGTGCCACCGTTCGTGTGGCGCGGGGAGCAGGTGCGCTCCAGCCGCATTCGCACTCTCCTGAGCGAGCAAGGCGCAGTTGAGGAAGCGGCGGACCTGCTGGGGCGGCCGTACCGGGTGTGGGGCAAAGTCGTGCTCGGCGCGCAGCGAGGGCGCACGCTCGGCTTCCCAACCGCCAATTTGCTGCTCCCACAGGAACGGCTCACGCCAGCCTACGGCGTGTATGCTTGTTGGGCGTGGCGAGGCGACACCGGCTGTCCAGCTGTGGTGAACGTCGGCGTCCGCCCGAGCTTCGACAACGGCCATCCCTCCATCGAGGCCTACCTGCTCGACTTCTCCGGCAACCTGTACGGCGAGGTTCTTGGCTTGAGCTTTGTCGCGCGGCTGCGCGGGGAGAAGAAATTCACCAGCATCGACGAACTGGTCGCGCAGATCACCACGGACGCAGAAACTGCCCGCCGCATCCTGGCGTCGCCGCCGACAGACGCGCAGCGGCCGGAAGAAGGCGCCTGGCGCGAGTTGGTTCACACCGCAGACTGGGCCATCGACGTGACGGGCGAGGACGAGCGGGGGCTATTCGCCAACGCGGCCGCCGCCATGTACGCGCTACAGGACGCGGACGCGGCGCAGCCGGTGACTGTCGCCCGCGCAATCAGCGCGGACGCCGAAGGCTTCGAGGAGCTGCTCGTTGCGTGGCTGAACCGCCTGCTGCTGGGGCAGGAGTTGGGCGGCGAAATGCACACCCGCTTCGAGATCTACGAGCTCAGCGAGCGGGGAATTCGCGGGGTCGCGTACGGGCACAAAGGCACGCCCGCGCACACGGCCATCAAAGCCGTGACTTATCACGATTTGCGCGTGCGCCGCACCGAGGCGGGCTGGGAAGCGCGCGTGACCTTCGACGTCTAAGCTTTCAACACAAAGACACAAGGTCAGCTTATTTCCCTCGTGTCTTTGTGTTATCCGTCGCTCTCACACTGAAACGTCCGCCTTGATGTGCGGGTGCGGATCGTAGCCGACCAACTCGAAATCCTCGTACCTGAACCCTTCGATCTCCTTGACGGCCGGATTGATGCGCATTGTAGGGAGCGGGCGCGGCTCGCGGGCAAGCTGGAGCTGCGCCTGGTCGAAGTGGTTGCGGTAGAGGTGCGCATCGCCGCTCGTGTGGATGAATTCGCCATAGCCGAGGTCGCAGACCTGCGCCACCATCATGGTTAGCAGCGCGTACGAGGCGATGTTGAACGGCAGCCCGAGAAACACGTCGACCGACCGCTGATACAACTGACACGAGAGCCGCCCGTCTGCCACATAGAACTGGAAGAGCGCGTGGCATGGCGGCAGCGCCATCTTGTCGATGTCGCCGACGTTCCACGCGCTGACGATCAGGCGCCTCGAGTTGGGATTGCGCTTAATCTGGTCGATCACCTCGCCCAACTGGTCGATTGCGCGACCATCTGCGGCGGGCCACGATCGCCACTGCTTGCCGTATACGGGCCCCAGCTCGCCCCCTGCGTCCGCCCACTCGTCCCAGATGCGCACCCCGCGCTCCTGCAGCCACCGCGCGTTTGTGTCGCCGCGGATGAACCACAGCAGTTCGTAGATAATCGACTTGAGGTGCAGCCGCTTCGTGGTGAGCACGGGGAAGCCTGCGGCCAGGTCGAACCGCATCTGGTAGCCGAAGACGGAGCGCGTGCCAGTGCCGGTGCGGTCACCCTTGTCCGCGCCGCTCTCCATGATGTGACGCATTAGGTCGAGATACTGGCGCAATGTCTGAGCTGTAGCGCAAGTTGGCAACTTGCGCTACATCCTCCGTTACTCCCCGCGGAAGTCGACCACTTCGACGCCGAGCCCTGCCAGCGCGCCGCGCACCGCGGACGAGTCTGCGTCGCTCAGCTTCACCATGATGAGACGCTCAGACGCATTGGCGCCGGCGTAGGTCACGACGCTGATGATGTTCGCGCCGAGGTCCGACAGGGCCTGTGTCAGCCTTGCCAGCACGCCCTTTCCTTCAGTTACCCGGATCGTCACGCGCTGTCCGGGAGTCCGTGCGCCCAGCAGTTCGACCAGGATCTTGAAGACGTCAGTCTCGGTGATGATGCCGACGAGCTTATCGCCCTCGCTCACGGGCAGGCCGCCAATCTTGTTGTCGGCCATTACGCGCGCGGCCTCTTCGAGGGGCGTGTCCGGGCTGACCGAGATCACGGGGCTGGACATCACCTGCTTGATCGTCAGCTTCGCCAACAGGTAGTGCAGCTCGTAGACGCTCAGCGAGGTTGCGGGCGACGGAGCCGCATGAAGCAAATCCTTGTCCGAGACGATGCCGACCATCTTGCCGGACTCGTCCAGGACGGGCAGGCGGCGCACCTTCCGCTCGCGCATCAGATGGATGCCGTCGTCGATGCTGGCCGTATCGAGGATAGTGACAGGGTTGCGGGTCATCCGCTCGCCTACGAGCATAAGTACCTCCGTGCGACGAATGTGATGGGGTGGGTGGCGACCGACTACTGGCCGATGCTGCCCAGCGCGCCAGACAGCGCAGCCACGCCGAGGCCGAGGCCGGCGAAGATCGCGCCGATCAGGCCGACGACGATCATGATCGCGATACCGGAAATGATGACGGTCAGCGCCGCATTGGCGTCGTCCTGTTCAAGCGACTGCCGGATGGCGATGAAAGCGGCAACGATGGACCAGATCCACGCGGCAAACGCAATGATTCCGCCAACGCAGGGGATGAAGCTCAGGATATTGAGGGCCTGCGGCGCGTAGGCAAAGCCCAGCGCACGCTGCACTTCCCCGCGATCGCCCACACCCTTGAAAAACTGCGTGCCGATCCAGTGCGCCACAAAGACCCACAGGAAGTAGCCCAGGATCGCCAACACAAGGGAGACGATGAGGCCGCCGATCGCGGCAAGAAAGCCCGCGCCGGTGACAAGCGCGCCGATGAAGCTGCCGATGGAACCGATGGCAGCCACGATGATGACGACACCAAGAGCGTCCTGATTGTAGCTCGGGTCGTTCTCGACTTCCTCGAAAAATGTCTTATCGAGGCGGATGGCGCGCATCATGCCATTGATAATGCGATTGAAGTCCATGTGAACCCTCCGATGGATGATTGGTGCGGTTACGGTTCGTGGGACTGCTGGTCCGCGGGTCGCTGGCCCTGCGCTCGGCGCGAGCCTCCTTTCTTGCCCTTCTTTTTCTTGGGCATCTGATAACCGAGGCGGCGAAGCTCCTCCTCGTCAGTGCGCCATTTCGGGCGCACCTTGACCCACAACTCGAGAAAGACCTTCGTCTCGACCAGTTCTTCGATCTGGCCGCGCGCGGCTTGCCCGATCTTCTTGATCATCGCGCCGTCTTTGCCCAGAATAATCATCTTCTGCGTCGGGCGCTCGACGTACACTGTGGCGGCGATGAACGTGACCCCATTTTCGCGCTCGCTGAACTCGTTCACCAAAACCGCGACCGAGTGCGGCACTTCGTCGCGCAGGTGCAGCAGCACCGCCTCGCGTACCAACTCGCCCGCCATGAAGCGCACCTGTTGGTCCGTCACCTGGTCCTCGGGGAACAGGGGCGGACTGAGCGGGACCAACTGCGCGAGTCGGTCGGCCAGCGCATCCAGGCCGTCGCCCTGCAGCGCGGAAACGCGGAACGGTTCAGCCTCAGGGGCGAGAGCGCGGTGCTCCGCCTCATGCTTCGACGTCTTGCCTTCGAGCCGGTCGATCTTGTTCAGTCCGAGCAGGAAGGGTATTCGCGTCCTTGCCGCGCGAATGATCTCACCGACTTTACGATCCTCGTCCGTTGGCGGCGCGGCCGCGTCGACCACCCACAGCAGCGCGTCGGCGTCGGGCAAGGTGGCCGCTGCCGTCTCGACCATGATCTCGCCGAGCCTGCGCAGCGGGTTGTGAATGCCGGGGGTGTCCAGAAAGATAATCTGCGCGTCGTCGCGCGTCAGAATCCCGAGCAGGCGATTGCGCGTTGTCTGCGGCTTCGGCGAGACGATGCTCACCTTCTGGCCGAGCAGCGCGTTGATCAGGGTGGATTTTCCGACATTTGGGCGGCCGAGCACTGCGACGAAGCCTGCCCGGAAGTCTTCACGAACTTCGCGCTCATGCTGCCCGAAGAACGCGTCGATCACGTCGGGCCCGCCGGACTCCGACTCGCCCGCCTCCCCGAACGGCTTCGACTCCTGGGCGTCGCTCATGCCTTCACCCGGAACGGGTTGAAGTTCGTACTCACGTCATAGGCGTCCACGCCCTCGGCGCGTTTCAGTCCGCCCACCACTCGATAAGTGACGGGCGTAAACAGGACCTCGACTCCAACCTTGAAGATGTAGTTCGCCACAATGATGCTCAACGCAGCCGCCCAAGGAAAGACGCCGAGCGCGGAGGCGATCAGCACAAACACGGTCGTGTCGATGCCCTCCCCAACAAGCGTCGAACTAATGGTCCGCAGCCAGAGCCAGCGGCCATGCGTCCGAACCTTGAGCTTAGCGAGGACAAACGAGTTGGTGAAGGAACCGGCCAGGTAAGCAGCAAGGCTGGCAGCCACGATCGCGCCGGTGCTTACGCCGCCGAGAATCGCGTCAAACGCCGCCTGGCCCGCCGCGGCCTCCCAATTGGCCTCGCCCGGCAGCCGCGCCACCACGAAGAACGTGAACGCCATGACCGCGGAGAGCGCGAAGCCTGTCCAGATCACGCGTCGGGCAGCCCCGTACCCGTACACCTCGGTCAGGATATCCCCGAAGATGTAGCTAATCGGAAAGAGAAGCGTGCCCGCATCGAAGGCCAGCGGCAGGCCCGCGATCGACACGCCCCAGTCGATAATCTTGGCGGACGAGGCGATGTTGCTGAGGAGCAGCACCGCCACGAAGGACGCCATGATGATGTCATAGTAACGGTATGAGCGATTCAAAATGCTATCTGGCTCAGATCCCGGATTGAAGATTGAAGATCGAAAACGCGGGCATCTTCGATCTTCAATCTCCGATTCTCAAGTGTTACGCTTGCGCCACCGGCTGAGACTCACGCAGTCGCGCGGCCAGTTGATCCACCTGCGCGGCCATGCGCGGCGGCAGACGGTCGCCGAACTGGCTGAAGTGGCGCTCGATGTCAGGCACCTCCGCCTGCCACATGGCAGAATCCACGCGCAGCAGTTCGACCAGGTTCTCCGGCGCGAGCTGCAGGCCGCTCAGGTCGAGGTCCCCCACGCGCGGCAGCAGGCCGATGGGTGTGCGCTCCGCGCCGACCTTGCCCTCGATGCGCGCGCACATCCACTTGAGCACCCGGCTGTTCTCGCCGTATCCCGGCCAGAGCCACTTGCCTTCCGGCGACTTGCGGAACCAGTTCACGTAGAAGATGCGCGGCGCATTCGGGCCTAAGCGATCGCCCATCGCCAGCCAGTGCCCGAAGTAGTCAGCCATGTTATAGCCGCAGAAGGGCTGCATCGCAAACGGATCGCGGCGCAGATTGCCCACCGCGCCGATGTTCGCCGCCGTGGTCTCGGAGGACGCCGTCGCGCCGAGAAACACGCCGTGATCCCAATCGAACGCCTCCGTGACGAGCGGGACCATGCCTGCGCGACGGCCGCCAAACACAAAGATGTCGATCGGGACGCCCTGCGGAGCTTCCCAGTCGGGGCTGATCGACGGGCACTGTTGCGCCGGCGCGGTGAAACGGGCATTCGGATGCGCGGCGGGCTCGCCCCTGTCGGGCGTCCAGTCGCGGCCCTTCCAGTCGATCGCGTGCCGCGGCGCGGGAACGCCCATTCCCTCCCACCAGATGTCGCCCTCGTCCGTCAGCGCGCAGTTGGTGAAGATCACATTCTCGCGGACTGTGTCCATTGCGACGGGGTTCGAGCCGTAGGATGTGCCCGGCGCCACGCCGAAGAAGCCGGCCTCCGGGTTGATCGCATACAGGCGACCGTCCGGCCCGATCTTCATCCACGCGATGTCGTCGCCGAGCGTCTCCGCGCGCCAGCCGGGCAGCGTGGGCTGAATCATCGCCAGGTTGGTCTTGCCGCACGCGGACGGGAACGCAGCCGCGATATGGTAGCGCTTGCCTTCGGGGCTGATCAGCCGCAGGATAAGCATATGCTCGGCCATCCACCCTTCGCGGTGCGCCATCGCAGAGGCGATACGCAGGGCGAAGCACTTCTTGCCGAGCAACGCATTCCCGCCATAGCCCGACCCGTAGGACCAGATCAGGTTTTCTTCGGGGAAGTGGCTGATGTACTTCTGCTCCATGGGCGCGCACGGCCACTTGACGTCAGCAACTCCGGGCTCCAAGGGCGCGCCGATGGAGTGCAGGCAAGGGACAAATTCGCCGTCCGGTCCAAGCTCCGCGACGACGTCTGCCCCGACGCGCGTCATGATATGCATGTTGCACACGACGTAGGGGCTGTCAGTCAACTCCACGCCGATCTTCGCCATCGGCGAGCCGATGGGTCCCATGGAGAACGGGATCACGTAGAGCGTGCGCCCCTTCATGCATCCATCGTACAGGGCGAGCATTGTCTTCTTAAGCTCGTCCGGCGCGACCCAATTGTTTGTCGGACCCGCGTCGTCCTGGCTCGTCGTGCTGATGTATGTGCGCGCTTCGACCCGCGCCACATCCGAGGGATCACTGCGGAACAGGTGGCTGTGCCGGCGCTGCTGCAACGGCTCGGCCATGCCCGAATCCACCATTTGCGCCATCAGCCGGTCGTACTCCTCACGGCTGCCATCGCACCAGTGCACGGCTTCGGGCTGACACAACCCGGCGATTTCATCGACCCAGGCAACGAGCCTGGCGTTCTTGACCTCGTAGGCCACCGATCACCTCCTGTCTCAACGCTGAGCACGAGGAGAAACCTGGCTTCGCGCGCTCATGAAAAGGCGCACCCCGAAACCAGGTCTCTTCGTCACTCCGGCCGGCGCTTGCCATCCGGACTGACGCTTGAACCACAGGCTTCTTACGAATGCGCGGGCTGACCGAGGTGCGCCATCGTGCTTCGGATCAGGTCGGCCGACTTGCGCATCATTGTCTTCTCTTCCTCGTCGAGGTCGATCTCGATGATGCGCTCGATACCGTTCTTGCCGAGGACGACGGGCACGCCGAAGCAAATATCGTTCAGGCCGTACTCGCCCTGCAGGTACACCGACGCCGGGTAGATATGATGCTGGTTGCGGATAATCGCCTGGGCCATCTTGCACGCCGACGCGCCAGGCGCGTAGTAGGCGCTGCCCGTCTTCAGGTAGCGGACAATCTCCGCGCCGCCGTCACGGGTCCGGGCGACGATGTGGTCGATCTGCTCCTGAGAGAGGAAGTAGGTGAGCGGCATGCCGGCGATGGTGGAGTAGCGGACGAGAGGCACCATTTCGTCCCCGTGGCCGCCGAGCACCGTCGTATGGATGTTCTCAGGGCTGATGCCCGTCTCCATCGCGATAAAGGTCTTCATGCGCCCGCCGTCGAGCACGCCCGCCTGGCCGATGACACGCTCGCGCGGGAGCCCGCTTACCTGGTGCGCAAGGTAGGTCATGGTGTCGAGGGGATTGGTCATCATGATGAGGATTGCGTTCGGCGACTTCTCGACGACGCGCTGCACGACATCGCGTACGATGCCGGCATTGATGCTGACCAGATCTTCGCGCGTCATGCCCGGTTTACGCGCAACGCCGGCCGTGACGATCACGATCTCAGAGTCCGCGGTGTCGGCATAATCCGTCGTGCCGATAGCGTCGATCGCATGGCCGGCAATGGGGCCGGATTGGATCAGGTCGAGCACTTTACCCTTGGCCAGGCCGTCGACAACGTCAAGAAGGACGATTTGACAGCCACCCGAAATCATCGCCCAGTGCGCCACCGTACTGCCTACGAACCCGGCGCCGATAATGCTCACCTTGCTCATCAAGACTCTCCTTTCGACGGCCAATAAGCCCGCTCAACGCGACGGAACGCGGCCGCGCAGCGGTGAGCGGTGCGGAGGACGGAATATGCGATTGTCAGGCGCTGGCTACAGGCGCCGGCGCCGGTTGTTGTCCCGATACAGGCTGCGCTTCGACGACGATGCCGTCGGCCGCGAGAACCGGCTTGAGCGCGGCAATGGCGCACTCGAGCATGGCCGGCTCCGGCTCGCGCGTGGTCAGGCGCTGTAGGCCCAGCCCTGGCGCCGTGAGCGCGCGGACCCAGGCCCAATGCTGGTGGCTCGCATTGAAACGCATGAACTCGTACGCGATCCCCGCAACCACAGGCACAAGCAAAATTCGCGACGCGAGCCGCAGGAACAGATTGTCAAAATGGAACGGCGCAAAAACCAGGATCGAAATGATCATGACCGAGAGCAGGAAGCCGGTGCCGCAGCGCGTGTGCGCAGTGCTGTATTTCGCCACGACCTCGGGCGTAAGCTGCGCGCCCGCCTCGTAGGCGTTGATCGTCTTGTGCTCCGCGCCGTGATAAGCGAAGACACGGCGGATGTCGGGCATGAAGCCGATTAACCAGAGGTAACCCAGGAACAGACCGAGGCGAATCACGCCCTCGATGACGCTCGTAAA
>JALOOB010000296.1 GCA_025454635.1 Anaerolineae bacterium | reverse complement strand
CGTCGGCATTCGGGGTCGCTGCTCGGGAGTGGATTTCGGCGGGCCGTGAGCCGCTGCCTTGCACCGGCCGGCAGTTCTCTGACGCTCGGGGCGCGCCTACTTATCTCCGTCATGGCATTTGCTTGCAGCGGAGTATAATGCCGCTCGGCTGGATTTGTCAATCCGTTTTCCCTGGAGCTTTGCGTGAGGGACGAGCCGGAACTGTTGGCCCTGCTCGATCTGCCGCTGGCGCTGCTGGCGGGCGCGCTGTGGTTTGGGTGGCCCCAGCTCGGCGGATGGCCGCTGCTGCTCGTCGCGGCGGGGATGGTTACGCGGCTTGTCGCGCGGCCGCGTCCCCTGCTCCGGCCGACCGGAATGGACATGGCGGTTGGATTGTTCGGGCTGGCTGCAGGGCTGGGGCTGGCCGTTGCCTACGATGCGAACCTCGCGCTGCCGAAGTTTTGGGCGATGGTCGGCGGGATCGCCATCTACGGCGCGTTGTGCCGGGCGCCGGAAGAAGCGGCTATCGGGGGACGCGTGGCGCGCCCAGCGCCGCTCCTGTTCGCCGTCCTGCCGTCGTTTGTCGCGGTCTACTATCTTGCCAGCGCAGACTACGCGCTCGTTATCGGCAAACTCGCGCTGCTGGACCCCATCTATCGCCTGCTGGCCGAGGCGCAGCCGGCGCTGCCGCTCGACGCGCTGAACTCGAACGTAGCCGGCGGACTGATCGCGTTTTTGCTGCCGCTGCAGATCGTCGCAGTGTGGCGGCGGCCGGCCGCGTGGGTCCTGCTGTCGCTGTCGCTGCCAGGGCTGGTGCTGTCCGCGTCGCGCGGCGCATGGCTGGCGCTGGTCGGGGTTGCTGCGCTGGCAGCCGCATGGCAGATGGTCGATAGGCGGCGACTCCGGTCGACAGGCGCCGCCGCAGCGGTCGCGCTGGCGTTTGCGATCGGCGCTGCGAGCGCAGTGGGCGGGTTGAGTGCCGCGCCGGCGACCCCAACGCCCTCGCCTGCCCTTGCGGCGCTGCCCGAGAAGCTGCCGGAGGTTGCCGGCGACAATCCGCGCATGTTTACTGGGCTGGGCGGGCGGCTGACGCTGCTCGGACACAGCTTCGCGCTGGCGAAGGACTATGCGTTCACCGGGCTGGGACTCGGCGGATTTCCGCTCGCCTTTTCGAGCTACCTGCTCCTGGTGCATGTCGGGCACACGATGCACAGCCATAACCTGCTGCTCGACATGTGGCTCGAAACAGGCATCGCGGGCGTGGTCGCGCTGGCCTGGTTGCTCGGCGCGGCACTGATGAGCGCGCGGGCACCGGTGCGGGCAGGCGACGCGGGAAGCCGCGCATGGACCCTGGCGGCGCTCGCTGCAATCGCAGTGATGTGCGCGCACGGACTGCTCGACGATCCGGTGTTCGGCAGCCGAGGCGTTCTCGTTATGTTAACCCCGTTCGCGGTGCTGCGGCGGGAGAGCGTGCGCGCGTCCTCCCCTGCCCTGCCGAGGCCGCTGTTCGGATGGCGCGGCTCGGCGGCCGTGATTATCGTCGCGGTCGCGGTTACGAGCGTCGCTCTGCTAACACCCGTCCGGAGCCAGTTTCATGCGAACCTGGGCGCGCTGGCGCAGAACCGCGCGGAGCTCGCGCTCTATCGCTGGCCCGAATGGAACATTCAGGATGAACTCCGGCGCGTTCCAGCGTATAATGTCGAGCGCGCGCTGGAGCAGTACAGGAAAGCGCTCGCGCTGGAGCCTGGCAACGCCACGGCGAACCGGCGGCTGGGGCAAATCCTGCTTTCGCTGGGCGACTACCCTGCCGCGGGCACGCGTCTCAGCGAGGCATATCGCAGTGACTACACGAATAGGGCAACACGGCAGCTCTATGGCGAGTGGTTGGCGCTGGCGGACCGACCTGAGGAGGCAGCCACTGTGCTCCGAACGGTGGACTTGAAACAGGGACAACTCGACGCGCGCGCCTGGTGGTATAACCACATTGGCGAGCGCAGACAGGCGGAGGCGATTTTAGCGGTGCGCGCGCTGCTCGGCGAAGCCGCGCGCTGAAGCCGCAAGATGCGTGCGCGAAGGGAGAAGGGTGTGTCTGAGAATGCGCTGGTGACCGGCGGGGCCGGATTTATCGGGTCGCACATTGTGGCCGCGCTGCTGGCGGCAGGCTACAGCGTGGCAGTGATCGACAACCTGTCGACGGGCAAGGTGGAGAACCTGAACCCGGCGGCGCGGTTCTACCGGGTGGATATACGGGATGCGTCCGCCGTGGCCGAGGTGTTCGAGAAGGAACGCCCGGCGGTGATCTCGCACCAGGCCGCGCAGGCCGACGTGCGCGCGAGCGTGGTCGACCCGGCGGGGTACGCCCAGTCAAACATCATCGGGACGATCAATCTGCTTCAGGCGGCGAAAGCGAACGGCGCGGCCAAGTTCATCTTTGCCTCGACCGGCGGCGCGGTCTACGGCAACCCCGAGGAACTGCCCGCGACGGAGCGCTGCCCCGCGCGGCCGCTCGACCCTTACGGTGTGAGCAAGCTGGCGTGCGAGTTCTACATGGACACCTACCTGCGCAATTTCGGGCTGAACTACTGCGCGCTCCGGTATGCGAACGTGTATGGTCCGCGGCAGAACGGCGACGGCGAAGCGGGCGTGGTGGCGATCTTCGCGAAGGGCATGCTGGAGAACCGCGATCTGACCATTTGGGGCGACGGGCGGCAGAGCCGCGATTTCGTGTACGTTGAGGACGTGGCCGCGGCGAACGTCGCAGCGGCGCAGGTTGGCAGCGGGATCTATAACGTTGGGACGGGGCTCCCCACCGATATCCAGACCATCGCCCGCATCCTCCAACAACATATTGGCTACACGAAAAATATCAGCATGGGGCCGGCCAAGCTCGGCGAAGTGCGGCACACGTACCTCGACAGCCACAAGGCGCTCCGCGAGTTGGGCTGGGAGGCGAAGATGCCGCTGAGCGAGGGGCTCGCGCGGACGGTGGAGTCTTTTCGATTGAAGATTGCAGATTGAAGATTGCAGATGGGGTTGCCTCAGGCCCATTTTCAATCTGCGATTTTCGATCTTCAATTAGTCAGAGATCGGAAGTGAGATGAAATACCTAATCACAGGCGGGGCGGGGTTCATCGGGTCGCACCTGTGCGAGGTGCTGCTGGCGCGGGGGCACCGCGTGGTGGCGATCGACGACCTGTCGACGGGACGGGTGGCGAACATTGCGCATCTGAGCCCGCTGCCCCACTTCCAGTTTGTGCGGGAAGACATTCGCAACAGCCAGGTCCTCGACCGGCTGACCAGCGAGGCGGAGGTGGTCATTCACTTGGCGGCCGCGGTCGGCGTGCAACTGATCGTAGAAGATCCGGTGCGCACAATCCGCACGAACATCATGGGCACGGAGGGGGTGCTCGAAGCGGCGAACCGGTACGGCTGCAAAGTGCTGATCGCGTCGACGTCGGAGGTGTACGGCAAGGGCGTGCGGGTGCCGTTCCGGGAGGACGACGACCGGCTGATGGGGCCGACGGTGCGGAGCCGGTGGGCGTATGCGGAGAGCAAGGCGGTGGACGAGTTTCTCTCGCTGGCGTATTACCACCAGTTTGGCCTGCCCGTGGTTATCATGCGGTTCTTCAACACGGTGGGACCGCGGCAGACGGGGCGCTACGGCATGGTCGTGCCGCGGTTCGTCCGGAATGCGCTGAAGGGCGAGCCGCTGCACGTTTACGGCGACGGACGGCAGTCGCGCTGCTTTGCGGACGTGGCAGACGTGACCCGCGCAGTGGGAGAACTGGCCGAGCATCCCGGCGCGGTGGGCCAGGTGTTCAACGTCGGCGCGACGGAGGAGATCACCATTCGGGACCTGGCGGAGCGGGTCATCCGGCTGACCGGCAGCGACAGCGAGGTCGTGATGGTGCCTTACGACGAGGCGTACGGTCCCGGGTTCGAGGACATGCGGCGCCGGGTTCCGAGCATCGAGAAGCTGAATGCGCTGATCGGGTACAGGCCGCGGTGTTCGCTGGATGATATTTTGAGGCGCGTGATTGAGCACGAGAGATTGAAGATTGAAGATTAAAGATTGAAGAATGAGGTAGCGGATGAAGATCGCGCGATTTGAGGATATGCCGGTCTGGCAGACGGCACGGCTGCTCACGCAGAGAGTATATGCGGTGTCTGCCGGAGGGCCGTTTGCGCGTGATTTTGGGTTGCGCGATCAGATACGGCGCGCCTCGGTGTCCATTATGTCGAACATTGCAGAAGGGTTCGAGTCAAGGACACAGGCGATGTTCGTCGACTTTTTGGGACGCGCGAAGGGCTCCGCTGGAGAAGTCCGAGCGCAACTGTATGTTGCGAGCGACGCGGGATATCTGGATCAGGCGCAATTCAGAGAGCTGTACGAACTTGCAGAATCGTGCAGTCGCCAATTGCGCGCCTTCATGACTTATCTCGAATGCGAATCTGGCGGCCGACGTTTGCGCGAGGGCGAACCCGAGTACGCTGTCGATATTCGCTCCGAAGCGTGAGCTGCGGTGGCAAATCTTTCATCTTCAATCTCCAATCTTCCCTCACAACGTTACCCTGTGCCCGCGAGGCGCGCGCGCGTCGAGGA
>JALOOB010000295.1 GCA_025454635.1 Anaerolineae bacterium | reverse complement strand
GACCCTGCGGTTGTACGCTCACCGTCATGCTTGACAACCCGCAACTCCATGTCCTCTTCCTGTTTCTCGACGGCATCGGACTCGGCCCGGACGACCCGGCGATCAACCCTTTCGCGCGCGCGCCGATGCCCAACCTCACCCGGCTGCTCGAAGGGCAGCGGCTGGTGGCGGGCGTGGCGCCGCTCCACGCGCCGCGAGCGTCCGTTGTGTCGCTCGACGCGTGCATGGGCGTGCCGGGGATGCCGCAGTCGGGGAGCGGCCAGGCCGCGCTGATCACCGGGCTGAACGTGCCCGCGCTGATCGGCGGGCATTACGGGCCGTGGCCGAGCGCGGCGATCGTCAACCTGCTGGCGAACGGGAACATCTTCCGCGCGGTCCGACGGCAGGGCAAGACCGCAGCCTTTCTGAACGCGTACCCGCCATCTTATTTCCACGCCATCGAGTCGCGGCGCCGGCTCTACTCGTCGATCCCGCAGGGGGTGGTGAGCGCGGGGCTGCCTCTGCGGACGACCGAGGACCTGAGGCGGGGCGATGCGGTGGCGGCAGACTTCACCGCGCGGGGATGGCATGAGCGGCTGGGGCTGACCGACACGCCGCTGCTGACAGAACATGAGGCCGGGACGCGCATGGCGGAGTTGGCCTTCCGGCACGATTTCTCGTTCTTCGAATACTGGCTGAGCGATTACGCGGGGCACGGTCAGGACATGGCCGATGCGCTCGCGCTGCTGGCGAGCGTGGACGCGATGCTCGGCGGGCTGCTGGAAGCGTGGCGGGACGAAGCCGGGCTGATCCTGATTACGTCGGATCACGGCAACATGGAGGATTTGGGCACGCGCGGGCACACGATGAACCCGGTGCCCGCGGTGGTCATTGGCGAGGAACGCGCGCGGCGGCAGGTGGCCGAGTCAATCCGGTCGCTGGCAGACGTGGCGCCCGCGCTGATGCGCGCGATGACTTCACCTTAACCCCTGCCACAACTGGTACACCCCAAACCCCACTAGCGCGAGCGCGGACAGGCCGAGGAGGGCGCGATTCACGCGCGGGCCAAGCTGGCGCGCGGCGCCAAAGAGAACGATCAGCAGGATCAGCGCGCCGATCATGGCGCCGTAAAAGCCGGCGAGGAAGGCGATGCCGTTTGCGGGCGACTGCTGCCAGCCGCGCACAAGGATCGGGCCGGCGAGCAGGCTCCAGAAGATATACGGGCCGGGGCTGAGTAAGTTTGCTGCGACTGCCTGCCACAGCGTGCGGCCGGCGGAATCCGACGCGTCGACCGGGCGGAAGTTGCGGTACGCCTGAAAGGTGCGCCAGCCGAGGTAGAGGACGTAGAGCGCGCCGACAATCTGAATCGCGGTCAGCACTGCGGGCGGCATGCGCGTGAGCAGCAGCACCATCAGCGCGATGATGGGACCGTCGGAGATCAGCGGCGCGAACGCGGCCGGCAGCGTGCGCCGCCAGCCGTTCTTGAGCGTCTGTCCGATAATGAACGCCTGGAAGGGGCCAGGGGACGCGGCGGCGGAGAGGCCAAGCGAGAGGCCCTGGAGCAGGTAGGCGAACACAGGCCCGCTTATGGGGTGGGTGTCATGGGCGACTCGGCCGTCGGGGGCGAAAGCTGCAATTGCTGCATGAGCATACCCATGCGGTAACGGGCCATCGCGGTCAGTTCGTTCTGGTTGGTTTCCTGCCCATACTGGCTCGCCTTGTCCAACGCATCGAGCGCCTCCGCGATTTGACCCCGCGATTCGAAGACGTTAGCGATGAGGTACCACGACTGGGCATCGTCGTACTTTATGTCGAGAGCAGCGCGCAAATCTCCGTCCGCCGGGTCGATCAGGCCCAGCGCAAGATACGCCGAGCCGCGGGCCCGAAAGAAATCCAGCTCGGACTCGGACAGGGCGCGTGCCCGGCTGAAGGCTTCTTCTGCGCCCGCAGCGTTGCCCAACTGCTGCCGCGCGGCGCCCACGCGCAGCCAAACGTAGGGATCATCGGGCGTCGCCGCAGCCGCGGCCTCGAACTCGGCCAGCGCGGCCGCAAAATCGCCGCGCTCCTGAACCAACTGCTCGCCCGCGCCAACGCGGCGCACGGATTCCTGGACGAGAGGATCAGGCCGGAAGAGCACGCGAAACAGCAGGAAGTACAGGCCCGCGCCGATCACGATGATGGCGGCCATAGTCAGGAGTGTTCGGCGGGTGGCCTTCCGGTTGCGCTCGCGAACCAGCGAATCGAGATGCCACCAGGGCGCGTCGGTTCCGCCGGGATGCTCCTGCTCGCGCAGCTTCTCGATGCCGCCCAGGCCCTTCAGTTCGGCAAGCAAGCGGCCCGCCTTTTGCGAGACGGTTCGCTGAATGGTCGCCCACCGGCCCGCTTCCGGTCGCAAATCGACGCCCTGCTCCTCAAGCTGCGGCCAAAGAACCGCGACACGATCGAGTTCCCTGAGCAGCAAAAGCGCGCCCTCGCCGCTGCCGCGCACGTTGGCGAGGCGCTTCTCCGCAAGAGTCAGCAGCTCGCGCAGCTCGTCCGCCGGCGTGACCTGCCCCCGCTCCACAAACTGCGCCATGCTATTCGTCCGCCGGTTCGTCCGGCTCGCTGTCCGGCTCAGCCTTATCCTTGACCTTCGCGGCCTTCTCCATCTCGTTCCAGATGCGGCCGATGCCCTGCTTGATCTGCGACTCGGTCTTGGACTTGAGCGCGGGCGCGATGGGGAACCAGCCGACGACCTCGCGCAGCACGGTTTGCACGGTCTCCTGTTTGGTGCGTCCCTGGCGGTGCATCGTGCGGACGCGGGCGCGGATATAACGGATGTACTCGGACATCCGCTCCGTGCCCTCGCGGCCGGTGACGGGGCCGCGGCCGGGTACGATCTGGTCGGCCCTGAGCTTGCGGATGTAGGTCAACCCGTCGAGCCACTCCTTTGAGTTGCCCTGCGCCATATAGGGGTGCTGGTCGACCCAAACCGCGTCGCCCACAAACAGGATCCTCTCGTTGGGCATCCAGATGGCCGACGTGGCCGCGGTGTGGCCCCCAATGCGGATGATGCGGATGTCGCGGCCTCCGCGAACAATATCGAGCCGGTGCGAAAAGGTGATTTTCGGGACGATGATCTGGATATCCGTAAACTGCGCCTGTATCTCCGGCTCCTTCTTGAACGAGTCGATGACGCGCTGCTTGAAGTTGTCGCCGTAACCCTTCATGTGCTTCCAGGCGATGTCGTGCGCGACGACCGGCGTGGGCGTGTAAAACTGGTTGCCGACGATGTGACCGCGGTGGTGATCGGTGTTGATGACGTACAGGAAGGGCTTGCCGCCCGCAACCCGCTTCAGTTCATCGCGGAACGCGACGGCCTGCTTCGGCACGATGGGCGTGTCGATCACAACGAAACCGTCGGTAGTGAGAATTGCGCTGTAATTCGCGCCGCGCTGGTCGGTTTCGACAAAGATGCCCGGTGAGATTTCTCGCATAGTGTCCCTCAAGTTCGCTCCATCGCTTCGGCCAGCGCCACCCGCGCGGCTGCAAGCGCCAGGTCGAGCGCCTCGTTCGTCGGCACGCCCCCCTGCGCCCAATCGGGCCGTCCGCCGCCCTTCCCGCCGCCGGCTGCCGCAGCGGCGCGCAGCGCGGCCCCCGCATCCAGCGCGACGTCGTCCGAGCGGGTGACGACCAACTGCGGGCGCTCGCCGCGCGCGGCCAGGCAGACTGCCACGCCCGGATAGCTGCGCAACGCCTGCGCCACCTTCTTGACGCGATCCGCGCCTGTGTCTAGCGCCGCAACCACGACCCGCTTCCCGCCGACGACCGGCGCATCGGCGTAGAGCGCGGCTGCCTTCGATTCGGCCCACTCGCCTTCGAGCAGCGCCAAGTCTTTGCGCAGCGCGTCGGCTTCGGCCGCGCGGCGATCTACCAGGTCGAGGATTTCATCCTCGGCTGCGGTGAAGCGCGCGACCAACCCCTGCGCTAGTGCCTTGAGCCGCGCATAGTCGGCGCGCGCTCGTCGTCCGCACAGGAACGTCACGCGCAGCTCCGGCCCACGGCGCTCGGCTGCGACGATTTTGATCTGCTGGACGTGGCTCGTGTACGCGACGTGCGTGCCGCCACAGGCCGACCAGTCAAAGCCGCGCACCTGCACGACCCGGATGTTCTCGGTGACCTTCGGCGGCTTGCGCAGCGGCAGCGCGGCCAACTCTTCGGGTGAGACGAACGCGGCGGTCACGGGCAGCGCCGCGTCGACGATCTCGTTCGCGGCGGCTTCGGCGCGCGCAATCGCGGCCGCGTCGAGGTCGGTCCGGGACTTGCCGAGCAAGGTGAGGTCAATGGTGCTGGCCTGCGCGCCGAGGTGGAAGGCGACCGTCTCCGCGTCCTCTGTGACGATGAACGCCTGGGAAAGAATGTGTTGGCCGGTGTGCTGCTGCATATGTCCTCCGCGACAACGTCGAGCACGCGGGAGGCCGCGCCGGACGAGTGGAAGAGGACGCCGGCGTCGTTGGGCTGGCCGCCGCCGGTCGGGTAGAAGGCCGTGCGGTCGAGCGCAAGCGCGGGTCTGCCGTCGATGGTGCGGCGCGCAACCACCTCTGCCGTAAAATCGCGCAGATACGCGTCGTCGTAATACAGGCGGTGAGTCCCCAAAGCTGTCCCTTTCCGTTACATCTGCGTTTCTTTGTGGCCCCGGCGCGCAGCGACCGCCCGGCGGTACAGTTCGACGTACTTCTCCGCGGACCGCTTCCACGAGAAGTCGATCGCCATGCACCGCCGCTGGAGCTCGCGCCAGATCTCCTGGCGCCGGTAGACCTCAGCCGCTCGGACGAGCGTGGCGAACAGGGCCATTGCGTCGTAGCGCTCGAAGCTGAAGCCGTTGCCCGCCCCAGAGGTCGGATCATAATCGCGAACGGTGTCGGCCAGGCCGCCAGTGGCATGGACCACGGGCACCGCGCCGTAGCGCATGGCGACCATCTGATTGAGGCCGCACGGCTCAAAGCGGGAAGGCATCAAAAAGATGTCGCTCCCCGCGTAGATGCGCTGCTCCAGCGGACGGTTGAAGGTCAACTGAACCGAGACCTGCTCCCCGTGGCGGCCGGCGAGCGCGTTCAGCGCATCATGATAGCGCATTTCTCCGGTGCCCATAACGACGAGTTGACACGGCTCGTTTTGCAGGAGCGAGTCCGCAATCGCCGTGATCAGGTCGAAGCCCTTCTGATCGGATAGCCGGCCCACGACGCCGATCACCGGGAGGTCGGAGCGCACCGGCAGCCCGAGCTCGGACTGGAGCGCGGCCTTGTTCTCACCGCGCCTGTTGAGCGCACGGGCATCGAAGCGCGCGGCGATGTTTGAGTCGGACAGGGGATCGTACAACTCCGTATCGATCCCATTAAGGATGCCATAGAGATCGTCGCGGCGGTCGCGCAGCACCGGGTCGAGCCGGTGACCGTGCTCGGGCGTCAGGATCTCCCGCGCGTAAGTCTCGCTGACCGTGTTAATGACATCCGCGAACAGGACGCCCCGCGCCATCAAGTCGACCACATAGTTGAGGTCGGGCGCGATATCCGGGTGCGCAATGAAACCCATGTCCGCGAGACCCGCGATTTCCAGGACGCGATGGCCGAAGATGCCCTGATACTCCAGGTTGTGCGCCGTGTAGAGCGTGCCAATGTCGCGATAGAACGGTTGTCCCTCGTAGACGGTCTTGAGCCAGTTCGGAATCAGCGCAGTGTGCCACTCGTTGCAGTGGATCACGTCGGGCTGCCAGTCGAGCCTGCTGCGCATTTCGAGCGCGGCTCGGGAAAAGAAGATGAA
This sequence comes from Anaerolineae bacterium, assembly GCA_025454635.1. Taxonomy (GTDB): domain Bacteria; phylum Chloroflexota; class Anaerolineae; order CG2-30-64-16; family CG2-30-64-16; genus JALOOB01. Next base: position 292 of record JALOOB010000295.1, on the reverse strand, counting down.
GCGCTCCGCGTCGTCCGGGTACATGTAGATGCCCTGGCGGTCGAAGTAGCGCTCGCTGTCGACAAAGTAGACGGGCGCGCAGCCCGCGTCCTTGCCAATGCAGCCCTCATAAATGGTCGCCGGCTCGCTGCGCTCGTCCATAGGCACGTCGAGCCGATCGATCAGCTTGCGCAAGCCGAACTTCTCGATGTCGATGCGGCCGTACCGCGGCATCGCGACACGAATGTCATGCCCCAGCTCGCTGATCGCTTTCGGCAACGCGCCGGCGACATCAGCGAGACCACCTGTCTTG
>JALOOB010000294.1 GCA_025454635.1 Anaerolineae bacterium | reverse complement strand
CAGGCAGTTGATCGCCTTCGCCAGGATGCGGGCGGTGCTCGTCTTGCCCGTGCCGCGCGGGCCGGTAAACAGGTAGGCGTGCGACATGTGGCCGTCGCGCAGCGCGTGGCGGAGGGTCAGGGTCACGTGCCCCTGCCCGATCACCGCCTCGAACTCCTGCGAGCGCCACTTCCGGTACAAAGCCTGGCTGGCCATCACGCCTCCGTCAGGGCAAGATACGCCGGCGTCTGCGAAGCATCGCATCGGCCGGCGCAGCGATAGTTTACCACACCGCCGACCCCGTCACAAGCCTTCCGGCTCGCCGCCCGCGCCGTCGGGTTCCGTCGGAACACCCGACAGCTTGCGCTCGATCCGCCCCAGCCGGTGCCGCAACTCCCGCAGCACCTCGTCGCGCGTGAAGCCCCCCGGCATTCCCTCTGCGATGCGCAGCGCCCACGCGGCCCAGCCGCGCGCAGAAGCAAGATCACCCGTGCGCCACTCGTGATATTTCGCCAGCTCCACGTAAGGCGTCAGGTCTTCGCCCGACACCGTCGTCACCCACTCTTCCCACAACTCGGCCGCCTCGTCCCGCCAGCCCAGCCGCTTGAAAAGCAGGCTCAACTCGCGCAGCGCGAGCACCTGGTGATCGCGGGCGCTTGACCGTTCGAGCGCGGCCCGGTAGCAGCGCACGCCCGCGAAGCCGTCATCGTAAGTAGGGCAGTCGAACTGGCGCGCCATCCGCGCGGCGAGCAGCGGCATGGAGACGATATCCTGCAGGTTGTGGTAGAAGACTCGCGCCAGCATCTCAGACGCCTGGCCGGTAAGATAATACTGGCGGTAGATGTCCGGTATCAGATAGCCGGGCACGTCTTCGGTGGTGCGCTCCAGTCCGAGAACGTTGCGCTCCAGATTGCCGAGGCTGCACGAACCCCAACGCTGCTTCCCGGCGGGGTCATGCCGTTGAGGATGAAGCGGTTGTTGATCAGCGGCATATCGAAGCCGCGGCCGTTGAACGAGACAATGCCGCCCGCGCCGAGCAGCGCCTCCTCGACGAGGTAGAGTTGCGCAAGCTCCTCTCCGGGATGGCGCATGAAGAACTGGCGCACCACGAAGGCGGCGGCCGCCGGCTCGCCAGCCACCGCCGCATCCTCGATCGCGGGCTTCTCGTACGCGCCGATGCCGATCAAGAACGTATAGGTGCCCGCGCCGAGGCCAAGCCCGGTCGTTTCCGTGTCGATGAAGACACCGCCGCGCGGCGCGAGGTCCAGCAGGAGATCGTTCCGGTCGAGCGCAGCCAGCGTGTCGGGCGCAACTTCGAGCCACCCGGCGAGGTCAGGATGTTCCCGCAGCGGATAGCGAGCCTCGCGCACCCATGCCGGGCCGAAAGGCGTCTGGACTTCGACGCCGGGCAGGTTCGCAGCATCCGAGGCGGGCCGGGCGGGCTGCAAAGCGGCCGGCGCCGTTGGGCGGACGTTTTGCGCGCCGCGACTCAGCCCCAGCCTGCGCAGCCGCGCCAGCCGTCGTTGTCGCTCCTCCAACTCCGACACGCTCATACTTCCCCCGACCTCCCAATTAGAACACCCTTTCAGTTTACCTCAATTCGAGAGCCGCTTCAAGTCGCTGAAGACAGGACAATTAACGTAACGAAAACACCTTGACACTGACTATACGACATCCTATACTGAACACAGTTCTGCATCAGCTTTGCGCAAGTGTTTTTCCCGCCCTCATTGTGTGTTGTTGTTGGCCGACCGGGCATGGTCATCGTCCCGGCTAGTGCAGGAGAGCGTGAGATGGAAAAACCGTGGCTGGCGTTTTACGAACCCGAAGTTCCTCGTTCGATCGATTACCCTCGCGAAGCCTTACATGAGATGCTCGAGCGGACCGCCGAGAAGTACCCGGACAAGACGGCCGTCAAGCTCGTCCTGCGTTACCTGGGGCCGGTCCTCCTGGGCGGCACGATGACTTACCGGCACTTGCTCGAGAATGTCAATCGCTTCGCCGCCGCCCTCCATGCCCTCGGCGTCCGCAAAGGCGACCGTGTTGCGCTGATGCTGCCGAACCTGCCGCAATTCGTGATCGCGTTCTTCGGCTCGCTCAAGCTTGGCGCCATTGTGGTCAACACCAACCCGACCTACACCGCGCGCGAGATCGAGCACCAGTTCGCGGACGCGGGCTGCGAGACAGTCGTCCTGCTCTCCGCCTTCTATGAGAAGCTGAAGGAAGTGCAGGACCACACGCAGGTCAAGCGCGTGATCATTGCGGATGTGGCCGATTACGTGCCGGCGCCCGGCAGCGCGCTCGTCAAGCGCACGCTCAAGAAGCACGGCCAGATGGTCGACGTGGCGCTTGGCAATGGCGTTTACTCGTTCGCGCAACTCCTTGCGCAGCACCCTGAGGCGCCGCCGCGCGTCGACATCGACCCGGATCAGGTCGCGCTCTTCCAGTACACGGGCGGCACGACCGGCGTCCCGAAGGCCGCGATGCTGACGCACTACAACCTGGTCGCCAACACGATTCAGGTCCGCAACTGGATGAAGACGCTCGAAGAGGGCAACGAACGCATGATGGGCGCGATCCCCTTCTTCCACGTCTACGGCATGACCGTCGCCATGCTCCTTGCGGTTTATATCGGCGCGGAAAACATCATCGTGCCAAACCCGCGCCCGCTTGACGGCGTGATGAAGGCGATCCAGAAGGAGCGCTGCACCGTCTTCCCCGGCGTGCCGACGATGTACATCGGCATCATCAACCATCCGCAGGTGAAGGATTACAACCTGCGCTCGGTCAAGGCCTGCATTAGCGGCGCCGCGCCCCTGCCGATGGACGTGCAAATGAAGTTCGGGGAAATCACGGGCGGCCGGTTGGTCGAAGGCTACGGCCTGACCGAAGCCGCGCCCGTGACCCACTGCAACCCCATTTACGGCGAGCGCAAGGCGGGTTCGATCGGCCTGCCCTTCCCCGACGTCGACGCGCGCATCTTCGACTACGAGAAGCTCACCGAAAAACCGGTGGGCGAAGAAGGCGAGCTCTGGCTCAAGGGCCCGCAGGTGATGAAAGGCTACTGGCAGCGCCCCGACGAAACCGCCAAAACCATCACAGAGGACGGGTGGCTCCGCACGGGCGACATTGCGCGCCGTGACGAGGACGGCTACTTCTATATCGTCGACCGCCTGAAGGACATCATCATCGCGTCCGGCTTCAACATCGTCCCGCGCGAGGTCGAGGAAGTCCTGTTCCTGCACCCGAAGGTGCAAGAGGCGGTGGTTGCCGGCGTTCCCGACAAGTACCGCGGCGAGACGGTCAAGGCGTACGTGGTGCTGAAGCCGGAGCAAACCTGCACGGCGGAGGAGCTCAAGGCGTTCTGCGAGGAGCGGCTGGCCCCTTACAAGGTGCCGAAGCAGGTCGAGTTCCGCTCGGAGCTGCCCAAGACCCAGGTCGGCAAATTCCTCCGCCGCGTGCTGGTCGAGGAAGAGAAGAAGAAGCTGGAGAAAGCGTAGACCTATCGCCGGAGAGGGCGCAGAATGCGAGATGCGGGCCGTCAGGCTGCGCCGTTCTGCGCCCTCTCCGCGCATCCGCCAGGTTTCCCTCGCTTGCCCGCGCATCCTCCCACAGTTACAATGCTCCCCAGCCAGCTTCCGGAGCGTTCGATTGTCAACCGTCAGCGCAACTCAGTCTTCCCCGGCAACAACCGCGCGATCGCGCCTACTCCCTTACTTCGCGCTCGCGGCCGGCGTCCTGTGCATCAGCTTCACGGCCATATTTACGAAGTGGGCGGCAATGCCAGGCCCGGTGGCTGCGGCTTGGCGAATGGCAGTTGCTACGCTCGTCCTCGCCATTCCCTTCGCAAGGGAAGCTCGCCGCTGGACCGCCCACGAGCGCGCGGGGGTCAAGTGGGGGGTCATGGGCGGCTTCTGGTTTGCCATCAATCTCGGGATGCTCAACTCCGCGCTGTTGCTGACATCCGCGGCGAACGCGACGCTGCTCGACAACACCGCTCCAATCTGGGTGGGCCTGGGCGCACTCCTTCTGTTCAAAGAGAAACTGGGCTTGCGCTACTGGGCCGGCCTGGCGCTGGCGCTCGCTGGCGCAGCGGTCGTCACGGGTTTCAACCCCTCCGCCGGCTTCCGGCTGCAACCCGGCGACGCGCTGGCCTTCGTGGGCGCGATCTTCTACGCAGGGTACTTGCTCAACACCCAGCGCGCGCGGCGCAACCTGAGCAGCCTCTCCTATGTCTGGCTGATGGGCGCGACCGCGGCCGTGGTCCTTTTCGTCGTAAGCGTGGTCATGGGCTTGCCACTGACCGGCTACCCGCTCAAGTCCTGGCTGGCGATCCTCGCGGTGGGCACCCTGTCGCAAGCCGGCGGCTGGTTGCTGATTAGCTACGCGCTCGGCTACTTGCCCGCCTCGGCCGCTGTCATCGTCCTCCTTGCGCAGCCGGTGGTCACCGGCCTCCTGGCTGTCCCATTGCTGGGCGAAGCGCTTTCCATGCGCCAGGTTGCCGGCGGCGCGCTGGCGCTGGCCGGGATCTACCTCTGCCTTAAGGGCAACGAGGGTCCTGCCGTCGAGGTGGCAGACGGAGCGCCGTCATGAGCGAGGCAGAAACGCGCCGACGGGCCCTGCTGTTCCTGCGCGAGCATACGACCCTGGCGCTTGGCACGGTGGGCGAGAGCGGCGCGCCCGCAGTCGCGGCCGTCTTCTACGCGGCCGACGACGATCTTAATCTGTTCTTTCTGACCGAGGAGCGCACCGAGCACGGCCGCAATATGCTCGCAAATCCGCAGGTTGCCGGCGCTATCCACGCTGACGGGCAGGACTGGCGCTCTATTCGCGGCCTCCAGTTGCGCGGGCGCGCGGCTATTGCGGCCGGCGGCGAGCTGCCGCATGCGGTCAAAACCTATGCGGGACGCTACGCGTTCGTCGCGTCGCTGCTTGCCGGCCAATCTGGTCCCGCCGCGCTGACCGGCCCGCTGGCGCGCGCCCGCTTCTGGGTCCTCCGCCCGTCCTGGATTCGTCTGATCGACAACACCGTGCGCTTTGGCTATAAGGAAGAACTGCTGTTGCCGGAGGCTGAGTGAACGAGCTGTTTCCGCCGCGCGACGTGCAGGTGGAAGTAGAGCCCGGGGTGATCGACTTCCGCTGGGGCCACCCGGCTGCGGAGTTGCTGCCCGCGGAGGCGTTCCGCCAGGCGATCGATGCCGCGCTTGGGCAGCAGGGCGTGGCCGCGCTCAGTTACGGCCGGGTGGGAGGGCCCGCGTCGCTGATCGATCCCCTTACGGACTGGCTGGCGCGCAACGACGATCCGATTCCCGCCGGCAACGGGATATTCATCACCGCAGGCATCTCGCAGAGCCTCGACCTGCTCTGTACCCTTTTCTCACAACCTGGGGAAGTTGCGATCGTCGAATCGCCCGTCTATCACCTCGCGCTCAAGGTGCTGCGCGACCACCGGCTTGACCTGGTCCCCGTCGATGCGGACGAGCAAGGGCTGCGCCCCGACCTGCTCGCGGACGCTCTCGAATTGGTCCGGCGGA
>JALOOB010000293.1 GCA_025454635.1 Anaerolineae bacterium | reverse complement strand
AACCTGCCACCAACACCTTTGCGCTCAATCATCCCCGCGCTCTCGCCATCCAGGCCGATCTGACCGTTCTGACTCCCCGCGAACTGCTCGCCCGCGTGGGCGCGCCCGCGGGAGAGATAGACTGCCTGATCGGCGGGCCGCCGTGCCAGGGGTTCTCGAAGAACGTCCCGGCCGCGTACCGCTTCCTCGAAGACCCGCGCAATCTCCTGTTCCGCTACTTTCTCGACTTCGTGGAGGTTCTTCGCCCGCGCGTCGTCGTTATGGAAAATGTGGCGGAGATATACAAGGCATATGACGGCGCGGTGCGCGACGAAATCCTGGCGACGCTGGAGCGGCTCGGCTATCACGCGATCGCAAAGGTGCTGGTCGCGAGCGACTACGGCGTGCCGCAGGTGCGGAGGCGCTGTCTCTTCTTCGCCTCTCGCACAGATGTCGCCCCACGCTTCCCCGAGCCGACGCACGGACCGCCCGCAAACGGGACAAACGGCCGCAAGCCCTACACGTCCGCATGGTCGGCCATCTCCGACCTGCCGCGCTTGGAGAACGGCGACGGATTCGAGCCGATGGATTACGACGTCGCGCCGCAGAACGAGTACCAGTCGTTGATGCGCGTGCGTTCGGAAGAGCTATACGACCACGTAACGCGCAGGCTCAACGAGAAGCAGTTCAGCCGCATCGCGTCCATCGGGCCGGGCGAGGGGATGCGCGAGCTGCCGGAGCACCTGCGGCCCGCCGCGGGGTACAGCGGCGCGTACGGCCGGTTGGATTTCGAGATGCTCGCGCCGACGATCACGCGCTGGGTCTTCCATCCCGGCTCCGGCCGCTTCTGCCACCCGCGCGAGCCGCGGCTGCTGACCATCCGCGAAGCCGCCCGGCTCCAGTCGTTCACCGACGACTTCCGCTTCACCGGCACTTATATCGAGAAGGCGCACCAGGTCGGGAACGCGGTGCCGCCGCTGCTGATGCGCGCGCTGGCGCCCGCGATACGAGCGTGTTGCGAGGGCGCGGGGTAGATGGACCGCATCGGGAAGGAGACGCGCTCTGCGGTGATGAGCGCGGTGCGGCGGTCAGGGACCCGCCTGGAGACCGTCTTCGCCGCGGCTCTGGTCGAGCGCGGGCTGACCGGCTTCGAGGAACAGCCCGCGGGCATCCCCGGCAAGCCCGATTTCGCGTATCGCGAAGGACGCGTCGCCGTCTTTATCGACAGCTGCTTCTGGCACGGCTGCCCCCGGCATCTGCGCCGCCCCGCGAGCAACACCGACTACTGGCAGCAGAAAATCAGGCGCAACCGGGCGCGCGACCGCCGTGTGACCGCGCAGCTAAAGGCGGAAGGCTGGCGCGTCGTGCGCATCTGGGAGCACTCGGTGCGCAACCCGCGCGCGCTCAAGTGGTGGCTGACGCGAATCAAGACGCTCCTGGCCGCGGAGGACTCAGAGAGAAAGCTCTGAGCCCTCTGACATCTCCGTGGCGCCCCGCTTTCCGCAGGGACCGTTCGCGATGACCTCGACCTTCTGCGTCGTGATCATCCCTTTCTTGACCATCTCCACCAGTTTCGGCATGACGCGGTCGACGCGCGCAGGCTCGTCCACCCACTCGACAATCAGCGGCAGGTCGGCGGAAAGGTCGACGATGGAGGCGGTCCGGATGCGGCTGTGGCAGCCAAATCCCGCAATCCCCCGCGTGACCGTCGCCCCCGCGCAATCGGCCGACTTGAGAAGCTCCAGGATTGCCATGTGCAGGGGCTTGCCATGCCACCGGTCGCTCTCTCCCAGGTAGACTGTCACTTTGGTCGCCGGGCCGAGGATGTCCATAGCTCACCTCATCATCAGACGCGCCAGAGCGATGCCGAGCAGCGCGGCGCCTAACCCCAGCGCAACGTTTCCGACCAGGTTCAGCGTGGCATAGCCGTAACGGCCGCTCTCGGCCAGGCTGAGTGTTTCGTAGGCGAACGACGAGAAGGTGGTGTAGCCGCCGAGGACCCCCGTCGCGATGAAGTAGCGCCAGTTGGGCGAAAGATCGAGCAACTCGGTGGCGAGCGTCAGGAACAGGCCGATGACAAAGCTGCCGATCACGTTTGCGATCAGGGTGCCATACGGGAAGTTCGGTCCCCATATGGCAGCGGCCCACTGTTGCGTCAGGTACCGCAGGTTCGCGCCCACGAATCCGCCGGCGCCGATCAGAATGAATTTCTCCATGCAACCCCTTGCCGCGTTGCAGCTCAGTGCTGTCGCTGATTGTCGTTGGCTTCGGGCTTAGTGTCAAGGTGCGCAAGCTCGCCGGACGATGGTATAATTGTTTCGCTGAAGCTCTTGCGGACCAGAATTCTATGAACTTGACGCTGCTGACGCCGCTGCTGCTGTGCCTTGCCGGCGCGCTCGTCGCGCTGGCCTGGCGGTTTGCGTTTTCAAAAGCCCCGCCGCGCGCCGCGGGTTGGGTCCTGGCGCTCTTCCCTCTGGCATCCTTCCTTCTGGTGCTGGCTCAAATTCCCGCGAAGGATGCGCCTCCACAAAGCCTCGTCATCCCGTGGATCCCGTCGCTCGGCATAAACTTCTCGCTGTACCTTGACGGGCTGTCCGCTTTGTTCGCGCTGCTGGTGACCGGCATCGGCATGCTCGTCGTGGTCTACGCGGGCTACTATCTCTCCGGCGACCCGGGCGCGCCGCGCTTCTTCGCGTATCTGTTTCTCTTCATGGCCGCCATGCTCGGCCTGGTGCTGGCGGGAGACCTGCTCACGCTCTGGTTCTGCTGGGAGGGCACGAGCATCGCGTCTTTCCTGCTCATCGGCTACAAGCAAAAGGACCCCGCCGCGCGGGCTGCCGCGCTCAAGTCGCTCTTCATTACCGGCGGAGGCGGCATCGTGCTGCTGGCCGGCGTCGTGTGGGCCGGCGCGCTGGCAGGCGGACTCGACTACCAGACGATCCTGTCCAGCGGCGAGCTTTTCCGCAGCAGCCCGTATTACGCGCCGCTCTTTGCCCTGTTCGCCTTTGCCGCGTTCACCAAGAGCGCCCAGGCCCCCGCGCATATCTGGCTGCCGCAGGCTATGTCCGCGCCGACGCCCGCCAGCGCCTACCTGCACTCGGCCACGATGGTCAAGGCGGGCATCTACCTTCTCGCGCGGCTCAATCCCGCACTCGGACAAACCGACCAGTGGTTCTGGACCCTGAGCCTGGTCGGGTTAGCCACGATGCTGCTCGGCGCATACCAGGGCTTCAAGCAGAACGACCTCAAGGGGCTGCTGGCCTACTCGACGATCAGCCAACTCGGCGCAATGGTCATGCTGATCGGGCAGGACACCGATATCGCGTTCAAGGCCCTCGTCATCACCATCCTCGCGCACGCGCTCTACAAGAGCGCGCTCTTCCTCGTTGCCGGCAGCGTCGATCACGAGGCCGGGACGCGTGACCTCCGCCGGTTGGGTGGCCTGCGGCGGGCCATGCCGTACACGGCCGTTGCCGGCGCGCTTGCCGGCCTGTCGATGGCCGGCCTGCCGCCGCTTTTCGGGTTCCTGGCCAAAGAGACCCTGCTGGCGACGACCGTTCATCCGAGCGTTCCGCAGGCCGTCAGTGTCTTGTTTCCCGCGGCCGCCGTGGTCGCGGGCGCGTTCTTGCTCGCGCAGGCGGGCCTTTTCGTTTGGGACACATTCTTCGGGAAGCCGCGCGACCCCTCGATCCACGCCCACGAAGCCCCGTGGCCGATGATCCTCGCGCCGGCGATCCCGGCGGTCCTCTCGCTCCTGGTGGGCGGCGCGCCCGAACCCACCCCGTTGGGCAACCTGCTCGCCAGCGCCGCCTCGGCCGCGTACGGCGCGCCCGTAAAGGTGTCGCTCGCCCTTTGGACAGGGATCAACCCTCCGCTCATCCTGAGCATCATTGCGATCAGCATCGGCGCGGTGCTCTTCGCCAATCGCGGCCGCTTGCGGGCTGCGCTGGCCGCGAGCAACCTCGTGAGACGCGTCTCGTTCGACCGCGTCTACGACGCGGTCACGGTGGGCCTGGATCGGGTCGCCGCGTTGGCGACGCGCACACAGGTGGGGCTGTTGCGCACGTACCTTGCGGTGATCATCGTCGGCGTACTGGCGCTCGTGCTCCTTTACGGCGGGATTGCTCTCCCCGAGGAGATCGCGCCGCTCGACCTCACGAATCCGACCGCGCTGCTCCGTCTCTTCGCGCTCATCCTCGCGGCGGGCGCTGCGCTGATGAGCGTGTTCCTCCGCCGCGACTTCCCGGCCATCCTGGCGCTCGGCGCGTCCGGCCTGGCCGTCGCAGTCATGATCGCGCTCGAGCCGGCGCCCGACGTCGCGCTCGTCCAGATCGTCGTCGACCTGCTGAGCGTGGTGATCCTCACGCTCACCCTGAGCAACCTGCCGCGCGCCGAACGCGAGCGCGCGTCTGAGTTCACCTTCGCGCAGAGCCGGCCCGGCCTGATCCGCGACGCGCTGCCGCGCATCTCTCAAGTGACGCCCTTTTACGAAGCCAACGCCAAGCCGCTGGTCGGCGCAGCCGACATCGTCGGCGCCATCGTCATCGACTTTCGCGGCTTCGACACGGTGATCGAGATCGCCGTGTTTGCGATGGCGGGCCTGGGCATATTTACCGTGCTCCGCTATGCCGCGCACAAGCCGTGGATTCCCGCGCACGCGCTCCACCCCGACGAGGCCGACGAGGACCCCCGCGGTTACGTGCTGCCGGTGCTCGGCATCGCGGGTGGACGGACCTCGCCTCTCGTGCGCGCTTTGGGCTTCGTCCTGCTGCCGTTCAGCCTGGTCCTCGGTGCGACGCAGATCATGTACGGCCACAACCAGGGCGGCGACGGCTTCACCGGCTGCGGTGGCTGCGGCCCGCGCCCATGATCGTCGGCGGGCTGCTCCTGGCGCTGCTAAACGGCGCGGCGGGCGCAGTCTTTGCCGGCGCCTTTTTCGGCAACTTCGACTACGGAAAAGCCGTCGGTCTGACGCTGCCGGAAGGCTTCCACCTCAGCACGTCGTTCATCTTTGAGTTCGCGATTTTCCTCACGGTGCTCGGCGGCGTCTCGTTCATCCTGGACGCGCTGGGTCACCCGCGGGACCGGCCTGTGGAAATGGACAGGTAGCGTATGGATTTGCTCAAGGCGCTGGCCATCGGCGCATTGTTTGGGATCGGCGTGTTCCAGTTGTTGCGGCGCAACGTGCTGCGCTCGGCCATCGGCGTCGTCGCGCTGTCGAATGCGGTGAACCTGTTCCTGTTGGCGACCGGCGCGTATGAGGGG
>JALOOB010000292.1 GCA_025454635.1 Anaerolineae bacterium | reverse complement strand
GGCGGGGGCTGGGGCGTGCCCATGGTCGACGGGGACGCGCCCGCGCCGGTGACGCCATATCTGGCCGCGCTGGCGGCTGCCGTGACTTCCGGCTGCGCGCGACACGGCCTCCCGCTGCCGCACCTCGTCGTTGAGCCGGGACGCTCGCTCGTTGCGCAGGCGGGCGTGGCCGTGTACACCGTGGGCGCGCGGAAGGACATTGCCGGCGTGCGCGCGTATGTGTCTATCGACGGCGGCATGGCGGACAACATCCGACCCGCGCTCTACGGCGCGGAGTACGCGGCGCTGCGCCTGCCCCATGTTCCCGACAGGTCTGTCGAAACCGTGACCATCGCGGGCAAATACTGCGAGTCGGGCGACGTGCTCATCCGCGACATTACCCTGCCGCGGCTGGAGCCGGGCGACCTGCTCGCCGTGCCGATGGCGGGCGCGTACACACTTGCCATGGCGAGCAACTACAACCAGGCGCGGCGGCCCGCGGTGCTGCTGGCGCGCGACGGCGCGGCTCGGCTCATCCAGCGCCGGGAGAGCTACGCGGACTTGCTGCGCCGCGACGTCGGGTATCACTCGGGCGGGCGGCGCTACACGAAGTACGAAGCGCTCGGCAATGATTACCTTGTGCTCGACACGCGCGACTGGCCGGAACCGCCGAGCCCCGAAGCCGCACGGCAAATCTGTGACCGGCACCGCGGCGTCGGGTCCGACGGCGCGCTGTGGGGGCCGGTCGGCCGCGACCCGTTCCGTCTCGGGATGTTCAACCCGGACGGCAGCGAGTTCGAGAAGAGCGGCAACGGCCTGCGCATCTTCGCCGCGCACCTGTGGCAGCAGGGATTCGCCGGCACCCGCGACTTCGACATCCTCACCCCTGCGGGCTGCGTGACCGCGCACATCCTCGACGAAAGCGGCGAGCGCATCGCGATGGACATGGGCGTAGCGAGCTTCGACGCGGCCGGGCTCGGCCTGCTGACGGACAAGCCGGAGTTGATCGAGGCCGAGGTCGAGGCGCTCGGTCACGGCGTGACGATCACCGCGGTTAACATGGGCAATCCGCACTGCGTCGTGTTCAAGATGGGCGGGCAGGAGTTCGTCTTCGCGGCCGAGCTAAGCGAATGGGCCGCCACGATGGGGCCGGCGCTCGAAACGCTGCCGCTTTACCCCAACCGGGCAAACGTGCAGTTCGCGCGCGTCGTGGATAGCCATACAGTCGAGATTGCCATCTGGGAGCGCGGTGTCGGCTACACCCTCGCGTCAGGATCGTCCAGCTGCGCGGCTGCGGCCGCCGCGATTCGCTCGGGAAGATGCGAGAGCCCGGTCACAGTGCGAATGCCAGGCGGCGAAATGCTGGTGGAAATTGACAACGATTGGAACGTGCGGCTGACCGGCACAGCGCGCAAAGCATGCTCCGGCGAGTGGTTCCCGCCGGCTCAAGGATGACACAGATGAACGCAACGAACGGACGGCGGCGAGTGGTAATCACCGGCCTTGGCGCGGTGACGCCGCTGGGCGCGGACGTCGATACAACCTGGCGAGAGCTCATCGCAGGCTGTTCCGGCGTGAGGACGATCACGGATTACGACACGAGCGAGCTTGGCACCAAGATCGCGGCGCGCGTGAAGGGATTCAATGCGAGCGCGTACATGGACCCGAAGGAGGCGCGGCGTCTCTCCCTCTTCATCCAGTACGGCATTGCGGCGGCCAGCCAGGCGGTCGAACACGCGGCGATTGACTTTGCCGCGGCGGACCCGGCGCGGGTTGGCGTGGAACTCGGCAGTTCGCTCGGCGGCACGGACCTCGTTGAGGAGCAGCGGTCGATCCTCGACCGGCGCGGGATGCGCGCTGTGAATCCCACCGCCATCCCCGCGATCCTGATTAGCTCCGCGGCCTGCGCGGTGGCGATCCGCTATGGCGCGCGCGGACCGGTGAGCGTGCCGGTCAACGCCTGCGCGACCGGCGTCACCGCGGTGGGCGAGGCGTACCGCCGCATCATCCACGGCGACGCGGACCTGATCGTGGCTGGCGGGACCGACAGCGTGCTTTCGCCGCTCGGCATCGCGGGCTTCGGCCGCCTCGGCGCGCTCTCCACGAAGAACGACACCCCGGAAAGCGCGTGCTCGCCGTTTGCGGCGGGACGCGACGGGACGGTGCTCGGCGAGGGGGCGGCGGCGTTGGTGCTGGAGACGCTGGAACACGCTCAGGGCCGGGGGGCGCCCATCCTGGCCGAGGTTGCGGGCTATGGGCTGACGTCCGACGCGTTCAACATGGCCGCGCCGGACCCGGAGGGCGCGGGCGCGGCGCGCGCGATGCAGCAGGCGCTCGCGGCCGACCCCGAAGCAGCGGAGAACCTGACGTGGATCTGCGCGCACGGGACCGGCACCCAGCTCAACGACCTGTCAGAGACGAAAGCGGTCAAGCGGTTGTTCGGGGAGCGAGCCTATCGCACGCCGATCAGCTCGATCAAGGGCGGGCTGGGGCACATGCTGGGCGCGGCGGGCGCAGTTTCAGTCGTGGCGGGGGTCAAGGCCATCGAGACAGGCATCATCCCGCCGACAATCAACTACGCTGCGCCAGACCCGGAGTGCGACCTGGACTACGTGCCTAACGTGGCGCGCCGCGCGCGGGTCGACGCGTTCATGGCGAACGCGTTCGGCTTCGGCGGACAGAACGCCGCGGTGGTGGTCAAGCGGTTTGTAGGATAACCGCTCTCGCAGACCTGCCAGGTTGCGCGTCGGGAGACAGGCTCACTGAGTGCGACCACACAGAAAGGGCCGGATGTGGAGGCGTCCTTCGACTCCGGCCCCTGGCGGGGCCTCCGCTCAGGATGCCTTCGCCACCTTTCCAAGCGGCGCATCCTGAGCGGAGACCGACCCGAAGGGTCGAGGCGCCGTCGAAGGAGCGCCACCAACCGACAAGACCACCGTGGTTGCGCTTAGCTCCGCTAACGTGGCCTACTTCGCGCCATCCCGGTCCAAACGCGCCGCGCGCAGCCCCAGCCAAGCCGTCTGCGCTGCCATACTCAACACCATCGCAACCATCCCCACATACAGGCCGATCATACCGCCCCAAAGAACCCCCGCCGTCAGGATCACGGCGATAACGACGAGGAAGATCACCACCGACTCGGTGATGCCTCGCGTCCGCCGTGCGTGCAGCAGTTGTCCCTGGAACCAGCTTTGCAGCGTGCTCAGCGCGGGCAGCGGAAGCGCGAACCAGATGGCAATACCGGCGAGCGCGGCCAGATCGGGCGGGAGGGCGGACACGGTCGCGAACCAGAAGTCGCTCAATGGCGTGGCGGCCAACAGGAAGAGCGCGGCGGAGGTCCCCGCGATCAGGATAAGCGTGAACCGGCGGAGCGCGGGCCGCGCGTCCTCTTCGTCGAGAAGCGCGACGACTACCTCGTTGAATGCGATGCCCAGCCCGCGCACCATGAAGACGAGGCCGGTGACGACGGGCCACACCGCGAGCGACGAGATCGGTTCGGGCATCCGACTGAGCGCGGCGCTGCCGATGGGCTGCGCGATGAGGCCGAGCAGCGCGGTCAGCACGAGGGGGATGTAGAACGCGAAGAACGCGTTGTACGTGAGCGGCGGCTCGACCGGCGGCGCGGCGGCCAACTCGTTCCGCAGCACGGGGCGCACGACGCGGCCGGCGAAGATGGCCTCGCTCGTCACCCCGGCGGCCACTGCCGTAGTCGCTACGACGATGCCCGGCAGCGTGCCGATGGCCAGGCCGACGAAAAGCACGGTCAGCCCGGCGGCCAGCCGCACCACCGTCCCCGCGCCGACTGAGCGCGAATGCCCGAAGCGGATCATCACGCCCTGGTTGAAGCGGCGGTACGCGATGGTCCACGTCCACGGGAGCATGATCTTGAGGCCGATGCGCGCGGGCTCGACAATCGCCTTGGGCGCGCCGAGAATCCCCTCGACAACCACATAGTAGAGGGGGGTCCACGCGATCAGGATGTGCAGCGCGGTCAGAGACGCGCCCGCGATCATCATGAACTTCCAGATTTTGCGATAGGACGCGGTGTCTTTGCTCAGCGCAGTGGACGCGGCGAGCAGCATGATGATGGGCGACTCGATGATGAGCGCGAGGGGGAAGACCACCCCGCCGTATGCCGCGAGGTTGATGCGCGGGTCGGGCAGGCGCGCGACCACCGCGCTCAGCGCGGGGAGCTCCGCGCCCATGAGCAGCCAACTGAAGGCCAGCGGCCACCAGGTGCGCGCGACCCTTTGCAGGTTCAACGGCCGAGCCTCGCCTCGAAATCGTAGATCGTGCGGGAGAGGCCCTCTGCCAGCTCGACGCGCGGCTCCCAGCCGAGAAGCGCGCGCGCTCGCGTGATATCGGGGCGGCGCTGCTTCGGGTCGTCCTCAGGCAGCGGGCGGAACTCGATGCCTGCGCGGTTGTAGGTCAGCCGGTTGATGGTCTCCGCAAAGGTGAGAATGCTTGTCTCGATCGGGTTGCCCACGTTGACCGGCTCGCACTCGTCCGAGAGCAGCAGCCGTCGACCAGGTCCGAAACGAAGCAAAACGAACGGGTCTGCGAGCCGTCGCCATAGACCGTGATCGGCTCGCGGCGGAGCGCCTGCCCGATGAAGTTCGGCACAACGCGGCCGTCGTCGAGCCGCATCCGCGGGCCGTAGGTGTTAAAGATGCGGATGATGCGCGTGTCGACGCCGTGGATGCGGTGATAGGCCATCGTGATCGCCTCGGCGAAGCGCTTGGCCTCGTCGTACACGCCGCGCACGCCGATCGGGTTGACGTTCCCCCAGTAGCTCTCCGGCTGGGGATGCACGAGCGGGTCGCCGTACACTTCGGAAGTGGACGCGAGGAGGAAGCGCGCGCCTTTCGCCAGGGCAAGGCCGAGCGCGTTGTGCGTGCCGAGCGAGCCGACTTTGAGGATCTGGATTGGGATACGCGAGAAGTCGACCGGACTGGCCGGCGACGCAAGATGCATCACCGCGTCCACGTCGCCCGCAACGTAGATGTAATTCGTGACGTTGTGCTCGACGAAGAGAAAGCGCCTGTTGCCGGCCAGGTGCGCGATGTTGTCGGTGCTGCCCGTTATCAGATTGTCCATGGCGACGACGTCGTGCCCGTCGGCGAGCAGCCGGTCGCACAGGTGCGAGCCGATGAACCCGGCGCCGCCCGTCACTAACACTCGCATACTAATCCTCCCTGCGTACAATCAACAGCCAGAAGATGCCTGCCGCCGCTACGAACCAGCCCATCAGGTCGGGCAGGAAGAGCGAATTGTCGATAAGTCCGTGCGCCGCGGTCGCGGCCAGCCCGCCGAGCAGGCCCAGCGCTAGCGGCCATACGCAAGCGCTTTTTTGCCACAGAGACCACCGAGAACTCAGAGAATCCTGAGCGAAGTCAAAGGGCTCTGCGCCCTCTGTGACCTCTGTGGCAGAGTTGTCTTGTCTCCGCCTAGCCGCGAATATCCGCCAACCTGCCACGCACGTCGCCGCGAATGCGGCGATGCCCGCGATCAGCCCGATCACGCCCAGCCGGGTCCACAGGTCAAGAAAAACGTTGTGCGGGTGGCTCAGGTTTAACTCCTGCCACGCGGAGGGCAGCACGTAGCGCGTCCGGTAGGCGTACAGGAAGTTGTCCGGCCCGACGCCGAGGACGGGATGGTCGAGCGCCATGTTGAGCGCGCCCTGCCAGAGCTTCAGCCGGAAGAAAGTCGTGCCGGCCTGGAAGTTGAACAGGTCCGCGAAGCGCGGCGTCTGGAACAGGAGGAGCAGCCCGCCTGCGGCCACGACCGCGCCGCCCAGCAGCAGCCAGAGGGGCCAGCGCTTCCCGCCGCGCCAGGCGCCCCCGAGCAGAACCACGGCGATGCCCGCGGGCAGGCCGAGCAGGATCGCGCCCTTGCTGAACGTGGCGATGGCCGCGGCCAGGCAGACCGCTGCGACGACAGCGAGCAGGCCGCGCATTGCCCGCGTGCGCGCGCCGAAGCTGCCGAATAAGGCCAGCGCAAGCGCAAGCGGGACGGCGCGATCGAGGATGAGCGCGAGGTTGTTGGGCGAGCCGTAGAACGCCGCGATCCGGCTCACGCCCTCCGCCTGCACCATGCCGCGCCCCGTGACGAGCTGCAGAAGGCCCGCGAACGCGGCGACTGTTGCGCCGGCCAGCAGCCCGGCGACAAGCGGCCGGACGGTGACGCGGTTGAGTCCGCCGCGCGTGATCAGGCCGTAAAAGACGAGGCCGAACAGGAAGACGATGCGGAACTCGCGCCAGGCGACGCCCTGCTCCGCTGCGAAGACGGTGGCGAGGAGACCGGCGGCAAAGAGCGCGAGAAGGGTGAGGTCAAGGCCGACCACGAATCCGCCACGAATGAACGAATCCCATGAATCGCGTATTCGTGTGGGATTCGCGGTCGGCAGCGCCCACGTGAGCGCGCCGCGCCCCGCCCACGCCAGCACCGCAATCCACGCCAGCACCTCGAACAGAGCGAACTCCCAGCGCAGCACGGGCTGGGTCCGCTGCCAGAAAGGGAGGCTGGCCGCGATCAGCGGGGGCGCGAGGCCCGGCTCGTAGATGAACAACAGCCCGAAGAGCGCCAGAATGGCAAAGTTGATCGTGCCGGAGCCGGTCAGGTGATACGCGACGGCGAGCAGCGCGGCAAAGCCAAGAAGCTGCACGATAGAGACTTTTCTTTTTGCCACAGAGGTCACAGAGGGGCCTCTGAGTTCTCTGCGACCTCTGCGGCGAAAGAGGGCGATCCCCGCGGCCAACGTTGCCAGGAAGGCCAGGCCCAAAACGACGTAGCTTGCCGGGGAGGATGGGGCGGTCTTCGCGGTAACCACCACTGCGCGCAGCGGCCACTGCCCCCATCCGCCGGTGGACACGAGGCGGACGTTATGCAGGCCGGACGGCAGACCCTCTGCAAGCGGAATCAGCCGGATTGCGGCGTTGGGGTCGTGCAGCACCAGGTAACTGGCGCCGGACTCGTCCCGCGGCAGTTGGTTCGCCGGCGCGCCGTCCACCGTCGCGGTCAGGTAGG
>JALOOB010000291.1 GCA_025454635.1 Anaerolineae bacterium | reverse complement strand
TCGCACCTCGAAATGCAGTCGCGCGCGCTCGACAGCTACGTCCATGCCATCCATGCGATGCAGCCGTTCGACACCGGCGCGATCAACTTCGACGACCCGGTGCAGGCGGTGCATTACGAGCATCACATCGGCATGCCGTACCCGACGCATCAGGAGGAGAACTGCGAGTCCTGCCACCTGAAGGGCACCTATGAGGCGCCCGATCAGGCCACGGCGCTCCCGGGCATCCTCTCGGCCTCGTCGGAGAACGAAACGTGGGACCGCAACATCGGCGTCGTGCCGAGCATGGTTGTCGGCCCCGCAACGACGGCCTGCGGTGGCTGCCACCGCGCGGCCCTCATCAACGAGGACAAGGCGGGCAATCTCGCCGCCCTCAACAAGCACTTCACCCAGGGCGGTTACGAAGTCCCGGCCGGCGCTGACGCGATCAAGACCTGGACCGACCTCACCAACCAGGTGATGGAGCTGTTCAAGTAGGACAACCGAACCGGGATCTCGCGGCCGGCGCTGCCGGCAGTCGAGATCCCGGCCACCATCAGGGGACAAAAAGGGGCGGGCCATGCGGCCCGCCCCTTTCTTAGAAGCTATTTGAAAAGATGGCTCTCCGTTGCGCGGACCGCCCGGCCATCAATCGCCAGACGGCAGAACTGTTAGCCGCTCTTGGTTCCTTTACGGCTCCAGAATCAACGCCAGTTCCCCGCTGTCCTCCGCAATCTGCTCCCCCAGCGGCCGCCCGTCGTCCTCCGCGTCCTCTTGCCCCCAATACCACGCATCCTCGCCGCAGCGCAGCCGCACCGTCGAGTACGGGTGCAGCCGGTAGTAGCCGAATTCCGCGTCACGCTGCCCCGCGGCCAGCAGCGTCTCAGGCGCCTGCTCGTCCTTCAGCCCCTCGTTGACGACCACGCGGCAGTCCTGGTCCGTCTCATTCGTCAACAGGAGAAAGAAGTAGACGCTCTCCCCCACCTTGTTGTCCATAATCAGCCGGTCGCCGGGCTCCGCGGGATCCGTCCAGTGGCCCGAAACCTCCTGCCCGAGGCTGACGCCGTCCGCCACAGGCCGTCGCACGCGAAACTCGACGGTGGCCGGGAAGCTTTCAAGCAGAAAGCTGCGCTCATCGAGCGCCGGCGTCTCGCCCAGACGCCGATCATCCACGAGGATCGTAACCGGCCGGCCCAGCCGGTTCACCACGGTGAAATACGGCTCCGCAACTGCCTCGGTCGCTCCGGCCGTTGCTTCCGCAGTCGCAGCTGCGGTTGCTTCCGGCGCGGCAAGCGGCTCCGCAGTGTCCGTCGGACTCAGGATCTGCAGGGTCGGCGCAGCCCGCGCCACTCCGGGCGTCGCGCTCGGCCTTAGGGCCTCCACCGTGGGCGCGACGCGGCCCGCCTGCACCGTCTGCTCCAGCCAGACCGCTGCCACGGTCTGCGTAACCCTGAGCATCTCCGCGGTTTGGGTGGCAAGGATCGGGCGGTCGACGCTGTACTTGCTGGAGAGAAAGGTGAAGACCGCCGCGCCGATCGCCCCGGCTGCGGCCAGGGCGGCCAGGACGATCTTGAGGGTGGGGCTCTCGCCGTTGTTGCTCATACGGGTGTGCGCGCAAATGGCGGCAAATGACAGAACGCAACTACCGCTATTATAGGGCAGCGCGCCTTGCCGTCAAGCCGCTCGCCATCCTCACAACCACGGCAGCGCAACGTGGTGGCTGTACGCCTCCCACTTGCTCCCAAACTCCCGCTTCAGCGCGGCGTCTTCCTCGCTGGCGAACAGCCGTGTGCCGAGATAGAGCGCCAGACCGACCACTACCCCGAGCCACGTGTCGAGCAGGAACCCAACCCAGGGCAGGACGAGCAGGCCCACACTCGTGTAGAGCGGGTGACGCATCAAAGCGAACGGACCGCCGGTGATGAGCTGGCCGCGCGGGACGCGCAGCAGCACAAGCGCGACTGACCACAGCCACAGGATCACGCCCGGAATCAGGACGACGATCGACAGCGTGCGGAGCCACGCGGGCGGTCCGCCCACGCTGAACCACTCGGGCCGCAGGATGTTGAGGATCAGGCCGATCACGAGGAAGGGGAGCGCGACCAACATCACTTTGTCGCCGGCCCCAACAAGCCGCTTGAGCATAGAGCGCCTCCGGTTGCGTACTTCGCTAACGAACGAATCAATCGGCGACTTGCGGTCGCCCTGCCGATGTTCACTCGATCTCACCAGTAAGTAATACGTTCGCGCGGGGACGCGGTTGCGCCTTCTTCGTTCCGGTGGCGCAACCCGTCTAGTTTCAGCATCCTGAGCGGAGGCGCAACAAAGCATCCTGATCTCCAACGCCGCAGACACGCCGCTGCGCATCCTCCTCCCCTTCCCCCCCGACGCCCCGTAACCTTAAAAATATGCTATATTCGCAGAACTTTCCCTTTTTCCACGAATAATACCGTATCTTTTTGCAGCACCCCGTCGTCATCATTTGCGAATCGGCAGCACGCCGGAGAGAAATCGTCATATAACCCCTGTTATGAGGCAGTTGGCAGGGGATAAGGAGCAGATAGATGGCGCTTTATGTACGTTCGCTCAAGGCCGAGGAACAGGCCAGGCTCGCAGAGATGGCGCAGGGGGCCGACCCCGAGCTTGCGCAGCGCGCGCAGATCGTGCTGCTGTCCAGTAAGCGCGTCGGCGTCCATGAGATCGGCGAGCGGGTCTCCCTCCACCCGATCAACGTGCGCAAGTGGATTCACCGGTTCGACAAGCAGGGCGTCAAGGGCCTCTTGCCGCGGCACTCGCCCGGCCGCCCGCCCGTCTTCACCAAGAAGCAGCGCGA
This sequence comes from Anaerolineae bacterium, assembly GCA_025454635.1. Lineage (GTDB taxonomy): Bacteria > Chloroflexota > Anaerolineae > CG2-30-64-16 > CG2-30-64-16 > JALOOB01. Next base: position 1,816 of record JALOOB010000291.1, on the reverse strand, counting down.
GGCCATCGCCGACCTCGCCATGACCGATCCGTCCGCGCTCGGCCTCGGCTTCGACGTCTGGTCGCTCCAGCGCCTCCGCGCGCAGTTGATCGCCCGCGGCATCGTGGAAGAAGTCAGCGCGGAAACCATCCGCCAGCAGCTCCTCAAGAGCGGCCTCGTCTTCGACGAGCGGCGCTGGGTCACCACCGGCTGATCCCGCGTCTCAGGTCTGGCGTTTGGTTATGGACGAGTAGGGGGCGGTCGTCCCACGTAACGCGAGCAACTTCGGGGCGACCTGCGGTCGCCCCGAAGTTGCTCGCCAGCGCGATCGTGTCCACGAGCATCCGCTCGTGCAACTCCGCCGCCTGCCCCGACGTCAGGGGCGGACACAACGGCGTCTTGCTATGACCGGCCGCCGGCCGCTTCGCGATCACCAGGAGCGCATCCCGAAGGCTTCATGCTTCCAGCATGGCAGAGCGAGCGAAGCCCGTCAGGTTCCGGGCGCTTCAGATCCCCCCGCACTCGGCTTTACGCTCGGCCGGCGCCGCATCGGCCGGCGCCTCTACCGGCGTCCAGTAGGCTCGCATCTTCGCGCCGAATGCCGGATCGCCCCCGCGCACCTCACGGTCGCCGATCACGAAGACGTAGCGCCCTACCTCGCCCGCCCCATGCCATACCGCCACCACGTAGCGCCCATCCGCCGGCAGCGTCACTCGTTCCGACTGCCGCTCCCAGTACGACGTGCGCGAGAAAGGTTCGCTGAACGTCTCCGCCGGCCCCGTTAGCGCGGGGAGCAGCCGCGCGCCCGCGTTCGCGGGCAGATCCACCCGCTGGGGCAGAGCGGCGCCCGGCAACCCTGGCCCCAGAAGCGCCATCTCCGGCGCAAACAACTCCTGCCCGGCGATCTGCGGGATAGTCATTTCGAGCAAAATGTTCTGCCCCTTGCGTCCGTCGAACGCGTAATAGTCTACGTCCGCGCGCGCGTCCAGCGCGGCATACACTGCGGTAGACACCGTCGCGTCCTTGACTGTCCATGGCCGCCCCGCCGTGATATCCCCCTCTTCAAAGAAGGGTTGATGCGCCAGCGCGGGCGCAACGGTCAGCGCAAGGATTGCCAGCGCCATCGGAACTGCCTTCTTTGCTTTCATCGGACTTCCTTCCTGGCCGACCACGCCTGAGACCACGAATAAACGACCAGGAGTGACGGCGCGTGCTCGTTTGCTGTTCGTTTATTCGTGGGTCCATTCGTGGTCGGCTAGCTCCCTTCCACCGTACCGCGCGCACCTCCCTTTCACCGTAACGCCATGTACAATGTTTGTATGAAAGATGAAATTGAAATGAGAAGGTTTGTCAGATGTTTCAAAAAGGAACCGATCTCACAGTAGAAACTATGCAAGGTTTGTACAGTGTTTGCAGAGATAAGCGAAACGCGCCGCAGCAAGAAGCGGCGACAATCTCAAGCCTGTCAGCGGCTTCTTACTGCGAATTACTGGGAGAGAGATGAGATGAAACGAGTTCTATCGCTGTCTATTTTGGCCATTCTCGCGCTGGTCGTTGCGGCCTGCGCGCCGGTCCCGCCCGCGACGCAGGCGCCCGCCGCCACTGCGACCCCAATGCCCGCGGCCGAACCAACCGCCGCGCCGGAAGCTATGGCAAAAGACATCGTGGACACCGCCATCGGCGCGGGGTCCTTCACTACGCTGGTCGCTGCCGTTCAGGCCGCGGGCCTGGTCGACACGCTCAAGGGCGCGGGGCCGTTCACCGTCTTCGCCCCGACCGACGAAGCCTTCGCCGCCCTGCCTGAGGGCACCGTCGAGGGCCTGCTCGCCGAGCCGGA
>JALOOB010000547.1 GCA_025454635.1 Anaerolineae bacterium | reverse complement strand
GATCGGGTCGCCGGGCTGCTGGAAGCGCGCCGCGCGCTGGTCGCGAACGTTTCGCACGAACTGCGCACCCCGGTCGCCACGGTGCGCGCGGCGCTGGAATCCAGCGATGAGCACTGGGACGAGACCTCTCCCGAACAACTCCGCGCCAACCTCGACGTAATGCGCGGCGAAGTGATCCGCCTGCAAGGGCTGATCGACGACCTGTTCACCCTCTCCCGCGCGGACGCGGGCGGCCTGACGCTCACGGTGCAGCCGACGGACATCGGCGCGGTGGTCCGGCGCATGGTGGATGCGCTCGCGCCGCTGGCGTGGCGGAGCGGGCGTATCGAGGTCGTGGCAGAGGTCACGGCCGGTCTGCCGGCCGCGCAGGCTGACGAGGGGCGGCTCGAACAGGTGCTCGCCAACCTGCTGCGCAACGCGATCCGGCACACCCCGCCGGGCGGCATCATCGTCGCCCGCGCCAGCGCAACAACGACCGGCGTCCGCATCGACGTCTGCGACACCGGCGAAGGAATCGCGCCGGCGGACCTGTCACGCATCTGGGAGCGCTTTTACCAGGGCGCGAACGGCAGCCGGGACAGCGGCGCGGGGCTCGGGTTGGCGCTCGTGAAGGACCTGACCGAGGCGATGGGCGGGTCGGTGGGCGTGGAGAGCGAGCTGGGCCGGGGCTCCTGCTTCTCGGTGACCCTCGTCGTCCAGACCTGACACCTCGCGACAGTTCCCCTGCGACATTTCTGCGACAGTCCCGCGATGATCCGCAGACGCGCGCGCCATACCATGGCTTCATCAAACGCATGCGCGCCGCGAGGGGCGGCGCGACCGCAAAGGAGAAGCTCATGGCAAATGTCATCGAAGTGACCGGCCTCACGCGCCGCTTCGGCCCGGTTCTGGCAGTGGATGGCGCGAATTTGCGCGTCCCCATGGGGAGCATCTACGGCTTCCTGGGGCCAAACGGCGCGGGCAAGACCACGACGATCCGCATCCTGCTCGGCCTGCTGACCGCGCAGAGTGGCGAAGTGCGGTTGTTCGGGCGGAAGATGCCGGAACAGCGGCTGGCGGCGCTCCGCCGCGTCGGCGCGCTGGTACGTCTGCCCAGGTGCGCCGCGCTCTGGCGATCGTCGGGCTGGAGAAGGACGCGAATCGCCTGGTGCGCGGATACTCGCAGGGCATGAAGCAGCGGCTCGGCATTGCCATTGCGCTCCTGCCTGTGCCGGAACTGCTCATTCTCGACGAGCCGACCAACGGCCTCGACCCGGCGGGCATTCACGAGATGCGCGAGTTGATCCGCACGATGCCGGAGCAGGAAGGGGTGACGGTCTTTCTGTCCAGCCACCTGCTTGCGGAGGTGGAGCAGGTCGCGACACGCATCGGCATCATCGACAAGGGCCGCGTCATCTTCGAGGGCTCGCCCGACGAGCTGCGCGCCAGCACGCAGGACGAGGCCACGCTCGTCACCGACCGCGCGCGGGACGCTCAACAGGTGCTTGCGGCGGGGGGCTGGGCGACGAGTTACAACGGCAACGGCCACATCACGGTGCGCGTCAACGGGCAGTCGGACGTGGCCGTCATCAACCGGCGGCTTGTTGAGGGCGGGATTCCCGTATACGGGCTTCACGTCGCGCAGCCGTCGCTCGAAGACATCTTCCTCAATCTTACAGGCCAGCCGTCGCACGCAAACGCGGGGACCGTGGCGGCCGCGGAAAGGAACTAACCATGGTGAGCCTGTGGCGCGCGATGAGCGCGGAGTCATTGAAGTTGAAGCGTACGCTGGCGCTGGGCCTTGCTTTCCTGGCTCCCCTGGCGATCGGATTCCTGCTCGTCGTCATGTTTGCGCAGATGGGACCGCCGGGAAACAAGCAGGATCATTGGGAGGGGCTCATCCAGAACGGCCACGTGCTGTGGAGCCTGCTGATGCTTCCGCTGTTCGTCACCCTCCAGATGGGCCTGCTGGCGAACCTGGAGCATGGCAATAAGGCGTGGAAGGTCCTGTATGCCCAGCCGTTACCGCGCTGGTCGGTCTACGCGGCGAAGCAGGTGATCAGCCTCGGCTTGATCGCGCTGAGCATGATCGTCCTGGTCGCCGTGTTCTTTGTCTCGGGGAAACTGGTGCAGCTGTTCAGCCCGGCGTTCGAGTTCTGGAAGCCCTTCCCGTGGCAAATGGTCGCGCGCGTGACCGCGGTGTCGTTCGGCGCGGCCTGGCTGATTATCGCGTTTCACATGTGGTTCAGCATCCGCGTTCCGAGCTTTGTGGCTGCGATGGCAATCGGGATTGTCGGCACGGTCGCGGCCGTGCTTGTCATCCAGTCCGACAAGTACGGGCCGTATTACCCCTGGACACTGGCCGGGACGTCGGCGATGAACGCCCTTAACGGCCAGCCCTACACCACGTCGCTGGTCATCGGGCTTGCGGGCGGAGTGCTGCTGGCGCTTGCCGGCTGCTGGGAGGCGTCGCGGCGCGAAGTGTTGTAGCGGTTGCCCATCCGCCAGGTCCCGCCAACGAAA
>JALOOB010000290.1 GCA_025454635.1 Anaerolineae bacterium | reverse complement strand
GACGGGGTAAAGTACGTGCTGGAGGATGATAGCTGGCTGCTAATCCGGCCGTCGGGCACGGAGCCGGTGCTGCGGGTGTATGCGGAGGCGCACTCGGACGAGAGGGTGGCGGCGCTGCTGGCGGAGGGGCGGAAGCTGGCGGATGCGGCGGGGGTGTAGGCGAAGCAGCACCCGGCCAGGTAGAAGCCCGATGTTTCATCGGGCTTTTCTATTCTTCACATAGCCCCTCTAACGTCCCTCTAACACCCGACATACACTCATCTAATGCCCTTCTTTTAAGCTTACAAGGTAACAAAGAAGAGGAGTGAGCGAGATGAGTAAAGTAGTGGGCATTGACCTGGGCACCACCAACAGCGTCGTCGCGGTTGTCGAGGGCGGCGATGCCGTCGTCATCCCGAGCGCGGAGGGCGGCCGGATCGTCCCGTCTGTCGTGGCTTTCACGAAGAACGGCGAGCGACTCGTCGGCCAGACCGCGAAGCGGCAGGCTGTTGTTAATCCAGAGAACACCGTCTTTTCGATCAAGCGATTTATGGGCCGCCATTATGGCGAAACCGAGGCCGAGCGCGCGACCGTGCCGTATAAGGTCGTCGAGGGCAAGAGCGGCGACGTCCGCGTCAAGATTCCGGTTAACGGCAAGGAATACACGCCGCAGGAGATCTCGGCGATGATCCTGAGCAAGCTGAAGGCGGACGCCGAGGCGTATCTTGGGGAGCCGGTGACGCAGGCGGTCATCACGGTGCCGGCGTACTTCAATGACAGCCAGCGCCAGGCGACCAAGGACGCGGGCAAGATCGCGGGCCTGGACGTGCTGCGCATCATCAACGAGCCGACCGCGGCCGCGTTGGCTTCGACCTGGGCGGCGGCACGTTCGACGTGTCCATCCTCGAGGTGGGCGACGGCGTGGTGGAAGTGAAGTCGACCAACGGCGACACGCACCTGGGCGGCGACGACTGGGATCAGCGGCTGGTTGACTTTATTGCGGACGAATTCAGGCGCGAGAATGGCATCGATCTGCGCGCGGACCGGCAGGCGCTCCAACGACTTAAGGAAGCGGCCGAGAAGGCGAAGATCGAGCTGTCGAGCGTCATGGAGACCGAGGTGAATCTGCCGTTCATCACGGCGGACGCGACCGGGCCGAAGCACCTGCAAGTCAAGATTACGCGCTCGAAGTTCGAGCAACTGACCGAGGACCTGTTGGCGCGCTGCAAGACGCCGTTCGAGCAGGCGATTCGCGATGCGAAGCTCAAGGCAAATGAGATCGACGAGGTCGTGCTGGTGGGCGGCTCGACCCGCATGCCGATGGTGCAGGAACTCGTGCGCCGGCTGACGGGGAAGGACCCGAACCGCGGCGTAAACCCGGACGAGGTAGTTGCGGTCGGCGCGGCGCTGCAGGGCGGCGTGCTGAGCGGCGAGGTCAAGGACGTGCTGCTGCTGGACGTGACGCCGTTGACGCTGGGGTTGGAGACGCTGGGCGGCGTGATGACGCCGATCATCGAGCGCAACACGACCATTCCGGTCAAGAAGAGCCAGGTGTTCAGCACGGCTGAGGACAACCAGGGCGCGGTGACGATCCACGTGCTGCAGGGCGAGCGGCCGATGGCGGCGGACAATATGTCGCTCGGGCAGTTCAACCTCGAAGGAATTCCGCCTGCGCCGCGCGGAATGCCGCAGATCGAGGTGACGTTCGACATCGATGCGAACGGCATCCTGAATGTGAGCGCGCGGGACAACGCGACCGGCAAAGAGCAGAAGATTACGGTGACCGCGTCGACGAACCTGAATAAGGAAGACATCGACCGGATGGTGCGCCAGGCGGAGATCAACAAGGCGGCGGACCAGCGCCGGAAGGAGTTGATCGAGGCGCGGAACCAGGCCGATCAGATGGCTTACGTGACGGAGCGAAGCCTGAACGACCTGAACGGCAAAGGTCCCGCCAGCGGGGTTAGCGCGGAGGACCGCCGCGGTCTCGAGCAACTGATCGCCGAGGTGCGCCGCGCGGCTCAGGGCGAGGATGTGACGGCGATGCGCGACGCGATGCAGCGTCTCGAACAGGCTGCGAGTCGGATGGCGCAGGGCGCGTATGCGGCTGGGGATGGCGGCCACAACGGCAACGGGACGAATGGCGCAGGCCATGGCCAGACACAGCCCGACGGCACCGGCGACGGCGACGACGTGGTCGAGGGCGAGTTCCGGCAGGTATAATGCGCCTGCCCGGACAGTGAGCAACAAAGGGCGGCTGGCGTCAGGGGAAACATTTCTCCGGCGCCAGCCGTTTTGCTATCCCTAGGGCGCGGGCAAAGTGCGGCCAAGCGTCAAGCAATTGTCGGCCGCGTAACAGGTATGTATAAGGTTAAGGGCTATAATAGGCGTTGACAAACACGCATTGCAGGAGTCGCGATGTTCTACTTTGATCCGTTGTATTTCATCATCATGTTGCCCGCGCTGTTGCTGGCATTTTTTGCGCAGATGAAGGTGAAGAGCGCATACGCCACTTATACGAAGGTGGCGAACTCGCGCGGCCTGACCGGGCTGGATGCTGCGCGCGTTATCCTGCCGAACGAGGGGCTGACCGGCGTGCAGGTCGAAGGCACGCCCGGCGAGCTGACCGATCACTATGACCCGCGCTCGAAGAAGCTGCGGCTATCGGCGGGCGTGGCGCAGCAGCCGAGCGTGGCAGCGCTGGCGATTGTGGCGCATGAGATCGGTCACGCGCTCCAGGATCATCACGGCTACGCGCCGCTCAAGCTGCGCGGGGCCATCGTGCCGGCGGTGACGGTGAGCTCGTGGGTGGCGCCCGCGCTCTTCTTCATCGGTTTCTTGTTTGGTTTCACGCAACTGGCGTGGCTGGGCGTGATCTTCTTCGGCGTGAGCGTCGTGTTCTCGCTGATTACCCTGCCGGTGGAATTTGACGCCAGCCGGCGCGCGCTCAAGCTGCTGGAAACGTATCAACTGGCCGACGGCCGCGAATTGCAGGGCGCCCGTTCGGTGTTGCAGGCCGCCGCGTTGACGTATGTCGCGGCCCTTGCGCAGACTTTGCTCACCCTGCTGTACTATGTGTCGATCCTGGGCCGTCGTCGCGAGTAACGCGGGCCAGTGGGTAGGAGTGTCTGGATGAAAGCATCGCGTACTCTCGGGTTGATCGCCGGCCTGGTGATCCTGAGCCTGACCTTGATGGGCTGCGGACTGGTCACCGCGTCCGTCCGCATGATGACCGAACCCACCGCGACGCCGCGACGGCCCGCGCAACAGTTGCCGCTTGCCACGCGGACGCCGCTGGTACAGCCCGAAGCGCCCCGGAACTCGGGCACTGCCGTTCCGCCGTCGGCGGAGCAGCCTGCGCCCGCCGGCGCGATCCCGGGACAGGGCCAAGGCGAAGCGCAGCCGGGGCAGGCGCAGCAGAATCTCCCGGTGCCGTCGGCGGATCAGTCGGAGGCGCGTGTCTTTACCGCGGTATACCAGAAGGTTAGCCCATCGGTTGTGCGGATCGACAACCTGACGAGCATCTCGGCCGGGGGCGCGAACGACGAGGCGCTGCCGGAAAGCCAGGGCTCCGGCTGGGTGTGGGACGCGAATGGTTACATCGTGACGAATCACCACGTCGTCGAGGGCGCGGATGAGCTTTCGGTGACGTTCCCGGACGGCGTCGAGTTGCCTGCCGAGCTGATCGGCTCAGACCCGGACAGCGATCTCGCAGTGGTGAGGGTCGATCCGAGCCTGGTCCAGCTTGTGCCGACCGAGCGCGGGCGGCTCGATGAGGTCGTGGTCGGGCAGCGGGCGATTGCGATTGGCAACCCGTTCGGCTACGACAACAGCATCACGACGGGCATCGTGAGCGCGCTGGGCCGGAGCATCGAGTCGCAGTCGGGTTACAGCATCCCGCTCGCCATCCAGACGGATGCGGCGATCAACCCCGGCAACTCGGGCGGTCCGCTGCTGAACGACCGGGGCCAGGTGATCGGCGTTAACTTCCTGATCCGCTCGGCCTCGCGGAGCAACTCAGGGGTCGGGTTCGCCATTCCGATCAACATCGTCGAGCGGGTGGTGCCGTCGATCATCGAGACGGGCGGGTACAAGCACGCCTACCTTGGCGTAAGCGGCCGCACGTACAGCCCGGCTTGGGCGGAAGCGCTCGGCTTCCCGACGGACGTGCGCGGCGCGTACATCCTCGAAGTCCGATCGAACGGTCCGGCTCGGCGCGCGGGCCTGCGCGGCGGCTCGGAAGACACGGACATTCCGCTGGCTGCCGGCATGGGCCAGGTGCTCTACCTGCCGCGCGGGGGCGATCTGATTGTCGGCATCGACGACCAGCCAATCCGCACTTTCGACGATATTCTGGTCTACCTGACCAGTTTTAAGTCGCCGGGTGAGGACGTGGAGCTGCGCATCCTGCGCGCGGGCGAGGGCGAGCAATCGATCATCGTCCGGCTGGGCGAGCGGCCCGCGCTCACCGAATAGCTGAGTCATCAGAGACGCCCGGCGCGGTCACGCGCCGGGTTTCTTTTTGCCCGGAAGGCACAGGAGCGTCGTCTTGTCTACTCGACCCCTCTTGCCCGGCATCGTTCTCGTTGCCGGCGCCATTCTTCTCGCCGGTTGTTCGCTTCCCGACTTCTTCACGGGACAGGCAGCGCCGACGCCACCTGCGGGCACGCAGCCTGCGCCAACACCGCAAGTCATCGTCGTGGTTGCCACGCCGACGCCAGGGGCGCCAGGCGTCGCTGCGGACGCGCAGACCGGATTCGAGGCCGAGGAAGCGCGGCGCGTCGCGATCTATGAGAATATTGCGCCAGCAGTTGTGAACATCACAACGCAGATCGTGCGTGACGACTTCTTCTGGGGGAGCATGCCGGAAGAAGGGAGCGGGTCGGGCTTCCTGTGGGACGACCAGGGGCACGTGGTGACGAACTACCACGTGATCGAGGGCGCGCAGGAGATTTCGGTGAGCTTCGGGGACGACGTGAATCTCGCGGCGACGGTCGTGGGCACAGACCCTCAGAACGATCTCGCGGTGCTGAAGGTGGAGGGCGCGCCGGCAAGCGCGCGGCCGTTGGAAGCCGGCAGTTCCGCGGACCTGCGGGTGGGCCAGACGGTGCTCGCCATCGGCAATCCGTTCGGCCAGTTCGATCGGACGATGACCGAGGGCATCATCAGCGCGCTTAACCGCACGATTCAGACCGAGGACAAGGTGCTGCGGGGCGTGATCCAGACGGATGCGGCAATCAATCGCGGGAACTCGGGCGGCCCGCTGCTCGACTCGCGCGGCCGGCTGATCGGGGTGAACACGGCGATTTTCTCGCCCACGGGCACGTCGGCGGGCGTGGGCCTCGCCATCCCGGTCGACAAGGTGCGACGCGTGGCGCCAGAGCTGATCGCGAACGGGCGCTACCCGCACCCGTGGCTGGGGCTGGAGGAACTGGGGTATGAGATTTCGCCCGCGCTGGCGCAGGCGCTGGATTTGCCTGTCAGCGAGGGTTTGCTGATTGCGCG
>JALOOB010000546.1 GCA_025454635.1 Anaerolineae bacterium | reverse complement strand
CTCGAGCGCGTCGCGCAGAAACGCCTCGACGCGGTAAGGGCTTTCATAGAAGACGAGGGTGTGGGGCGATTGCGCGTCGACCTGCAGGAAGCGGCGTCGAGGCCCGCCTTTGTGCGGCGGGAAGCCCCGATAGGTGAAGCTGTGGACCGGCAGGCCGGAGAGCACGACCGCCATGATGAGGGCGGCGGGGCCCGGGGTCATGGTGACTTGTTCGCCGGCCTCGATGGCGCGGCGAACGAGCGTGTAGCCGGGGTCGGAAATGCCGGGGGTGCCCGCTTCGCTCACGACCGCCACCGTCTTCCCCTCGGCCAGCAACTCCATGATGCGCGCGCCCGCGCGGTCCTCGTTGTGCTCCTCGAACGTCATCTGCGGCCGGGAGATGCCGAAATGCTTGAGCAGGATGCCGGTCTTGCGCGTGTCTTCGGACGAGGTTGCCGATCGGCGTCGCGACGAGGTACAGCATCAGGCTTTCTCCAGGTCCAACTTGGTCTGGCCGAGCAGCTCGGCGATGATCGTTTCGGCGGTGCGGCCGCGCAGCGCGCTTTCGGGGTGGACCAGGCAGCGGTGCGCAAGGGTGAGGGGGGCGAGGCGCTTGACGTCGTCCGGCAAGACATAGTCGCGCCCGCGCAGCGCAGCCCATGCCTGGCTCGTCTTGTAGAGCGCGAGCGAGCCGCGCGGGCTGGCGCCCAGCAGCAGGTCGGGATGGGCGCGGGTGGCCTGAGTGAGGCGGACCACGTAGTCGCGCACGGTCTCGTCCACGTGGACGTCCCACACGAGACGGGTCAGCTCGGGCAGCCGCGCGCCGTCGAACACGGGCTGAAGCTCGGCGATGGGGTGCGCGCGCTGAAGGTTGAGGAGCATCTGCCCCTCGGCGGCCGCGTCCAGATAGCCGAGCCGAATCTTGATCAGGAAGCGGTCAAGCTGCGCCTCGGGCAGGGGGAACGTGCCCTCGTACTCGATCGGATTCTGGGTGGCAAGGACGATGAAGGGCTGCGGCAGGGGGCGCGTCAGGCCGTCGACGGTGACCTGGCGCTCGCCCATGCACTCGAGCAGCGCGGACTGGGTGCGTGGGGTGGCGCGGTTGACTTCGTCTGCCAGGAGCAGGTGAGAGAAGACCGGGCCGGGGACGAACTCGAAGGCCCCGCGCTGCTGATTGAAGACGGATACGCCGGTGACGTCGCCGGGCAGGAGATCGGGCGTGCACTGGAGCCGGCGGAAGGTCACCCCGAGGGAGGCGGCGACCGAGCGCGGCGACCGAGCGCGCAAGCATGGTCTTGCCGACGCCAGGCACATCTTCGATCAAGACGTGCCCCTCGGACAGGAGCGCGGCGAGGATTAGCTCGATGCCCTCTCGCTGGCCGATAATGACTTTCTCGACGTTTCCCGTCACGGCTTCCGCAAACGCGCGTATCTCGTCCATTTCTTCCACTCCTGCCACTCAATTCGAGTCTAACATGCGCGCAACCACTTGACAAAAGAACAGCCGTTCCGTATAATGTTTTCAGAACAAACTTTCGCCGGAGAATCCAGGAGCCATCCATGAATCTATCAGAACGCCAGGTGCGCATGCTGGAGTTCATCCGCGCGTACCTCAGGGAACACAGCTACCCGCCCACGATCCGCGAGATCGGCAAGGCGGTTGGCATCCCCTCGACTTCGGTCGTGAAGTACAACCTCGAACGCTTGCAGGAGAAGGGCTTCATCGAGCGCAGCGGCGAGGTCTCACGCGGTCTCAAGCTGAAGGACGGCCCGTCCTTCGGCGGGACGGGCAACGGCCAGGGCCTGGTCAGCATCCGCATGCTCGGCGTCATCCACGCGGGCGCTTCGACCCCGACCTTCGGCGAAGAAGAGGACCCGTACGCGGGCGAGATGCTGACGCTGACGGTCGACATGGTGCGCGATCCCAAGGATGTCTATGCGCTGCAGGTCGTCGGCGACTCGATGATCGACGCGCTGGTCAACGAAGGGGACTGGGTCGTCATCAAACACCAGAGGACCGCGCAGCCGCGCGACATGATCGTCGCCAGGATTCTCGACAAGGAAGAGACGACGCTCAAGTATTACTATCCCGAAGGCGAGCGCGTCCGGCTCCAGCCCGCGAATCCGAAATATGATCCGATCTATGTCCCGGCGGAGCAACTGGAAATCCAGGGCAAAGTCGTCGCGGTCGTTCGCCAGTTGCAGTAGCGCGCCATGACGCAGGCCGCGCGGTTGTCCCGTGACTTCTACGAGCGAGACACGGTGACGGTTGCGCGCGCTCTGCTGGGGCAGCGCCTCGTGCGGATCGTCGCCGCGACGGACGGCAGGGGGTCGATCCGCCTCGGCGGCCGCATTTGCGAAACCGAAGCCTACGGCGGCCCCGGCGACCCTGCTTCCCACGCGTTTCGCCGCACCCCTCGCAGCGAGATCATGTTCGGCGCGGCCGGCGTCGCGTACGTCTACTTCATCTACGGAACCCACCACTGCATTAACGCGGTCACCGAACCGCCCGGTGTGCCCGGCGCGGTGCTGATCCGCGCATTGATTCCGGACGAGAATGTGGCCGAGATGCGGCGGCGGCGAGGCATGGCGGACCCGGCGACGAGCGCCTTGGACCCGGCGACGAGCGCCTTGCGGGGTGTGGCGGATGGACCCGGCAAGCTGTGCCAGGCGCTTGGCATCACGCTGGCCGAAAACGGGGTCGACCTGACGGCGAGCGACGCGTTGTTCGTCGAAGTCGATGGGTCAGTCGTCGGGGAGCAAGTGCGGGCGACGCCGCGCGTCGGGGTGCGGGGGGATGCGGAGGCGCGGAGCCGGCCCTGGCGCTTCATCTGGTTAGCACCTGCCCCTAGAAGCTGATTGAAACGGGCGTCTGTCTTCCGCAGACCGCCCGGCGATCAATCGCCGGGCTTCTGAACGGCGCCCCGTAAACGGGGCTGACCCGCCCCGACAGCCGGATTTATCCGGCGCCGCGGTGTAGCCGGCGTCATGCATGGCGCACCATTGATGGCCGGGCGGCGCGCCGCGTAAACGCCTTTTCAAACAGCTTCTACGGGCTGAGGCGTCCCAAGCTTGCCGTTAGCGCCGTCCGGGTAACATTCGACGCAGCGTGCTCAGTTCGGACGTGCGCAGCGCAGCTGCGGCGGCCACGAAGACCACCGCGCCGGCCAGCAGCCCGCCCGCGCCCAGGACCAAAACCGGCGCCTCGGGCCACAGATTCCCGATCAGGGCCAGCGCGACGCCCATAATCAGCGCCGCGGCCGTCGTCTTGACCACGGTCATCGTCAGCCCCGTCCAGTCCAGCCCCCCAATGCCCCGGGACAGCAGCGCGAACATCAGGCCCATCTCGATAAGGGTGGCGGTTGTATTGGCCAGCGCGAGA
>JALOOB010000289.1 GCA_025454635.1 Anaerolineae bacterium | reverse complement strand
CGCGGTGACAGGCGCCAGCGGGCCGGCCGTCGCCATGAGTGTCGCCACGGGTTGCCCGCCAATTGCCACTTCGGTCCATTCCGGCGTCGGCAGCCCGGTCACGTCGATCGGGGCGCCCTCGGGCGAAGGCGAGGCCGCGGGAAGGACATTGCGCGACTCCAGCCCGTCTGTCCCGCTGAAGGGCACGACAATCGGCGTGACAGTCACCTGGACGGTTTCAACCGCCAGCGGAACAGCCAGCGGCGCGACGGGCGATTCAGCCACCGGCGCGACCGCCGGCTCGACGAACAGCGCCGGATCGGGCGTGAGCGGAACGATCTGCGTGGTTGCCGAGGCATCCGAGAAGGCAAAGGGCTCCGCCGGGGGCGGCGCGGCCATCGCTTCCATGGAGGGCATCACGCCCTCGGGGCACGACCAGACGTGAACCTCGTCCACGTAGAGCGCGGTCCGGCCCCCGACCCCGTCGTTGACTGCCGCGAAGTAGACGTCGAAGGTTGAACTCGGCGCGCCGATAATCTCATAGAGATGCTGTTGCCAGAGCTCCGCGCTTTCCAGCACCTTCCACGGCGTCGCCCAGACCACATTGCCCGGACCCAAAAGGACGAACTGCTGCCGGTCGCTGCCGGTGAGCGACTCCGCCCAGGTGTAGACCCAGAATCCGACGAAGGTGCGGGCGTAGCCGGGGGGGATGGTGACCGTCTGACGGATGGACGAGTACGAATTGAGGTTTTGGACGGTCGAACCGAGCTCGGCCGCAAAGGGCGGCGTGAGCGCAGGCACGCTGACCACCGACGGGGGCAAGGGGTTGTTCCCGCGGGTCCAACCGAGCAACTGATCGCTGAAGCTGCCGTTCTGCATCACGTCGACGCAACTTCCCGCGGGCGGCGTTGGCCAGGACGTAGGCCACGGGGTCGGCCAGGGAGTTGGCCACGGGGTCAGACTTGGCGTGGGCCATGGCGTTAGCGTTGGGGTCTGCGTGACAATCGGAATAGCGCAGGTGGGCAGGGAAACGTCGTCAAGGAACACGACAGTCCGGCCGCCCGTCCCGTCGTTAAGCACGCGAAACGCGAGCTGGAAGGTCTGGCCGCGCCAGAGGCTGAAGTCGAACAGCCCCTGGTTCCACCATTCATACCCGATCTGCATGGGCCACGGTCCGGCGAGCGTCGTCGTCCCGTCCGCGCTGAGGACGCTAAACTCAAAGGAATCAGCGCCGGGGGAGGCCTCGACGATCGGATAGTACCAAAACGAAAGAATGGCGCTGGTGGCATCCGGCGGGATGGACACGAGCTGCCGCGCCGACGACACGCCGCTGACGTTCGCCGTGTTGGCGATGCCGAGCTGGAGGGACCGGTTTGGGGAGCGCGCGACGGTGTTGACGTACTGCGGCGGCGTGGCGGAAGGGTCGAACTCCCAACCAAAGTCGATCTCAAAGCCGCCGTTGTTGACAAGCTCGACGCAGTCCTGCGCGCTGGGCGCAGCAGCCGCGAGGCGCGCGGGCGCCGGCAAGACGCTCGCCGCCAACCCCGCGAGCAGGGCTGCGACCAGCAGCAGGCTGAGAATTCGCCATCGAGTGGGCATTGCGGATTCCTCGCTCCCTTGCAGGCGAAACGATCAAGCGGCGCGCGCTAACCGTCGGGACAGATCTTGTCAATTATAGCGCGAACCTTTTGCGCGGGCAACCGACCTGCGAACGGCCGATGCGGCCCCTCGGCTGCGTCAATTGACCCTCCTTCGCGCCGCGTGTATAATGAAGGACGCAATGAACGCAACCGCCTCCGGCTGCCCCGATATTGCCATCGTTATCGTAAATTACAACACAAGCGCCTTGCTGCGCGATTGCTTACGTTCCGTCTTCGACAGCGAGCTTGATATGGCGCGCCTCGCGCCTGCCGAACAAACGTCTTCGCCATGTCTGCTTAATATAGACGTCTGCGTGGTGGATAATGACTCGCCCGACGATAGCGTTGCGATGGTTCGGCGCGAGTTTCCGCGCGTCCGCGTAATCGCCAATGAGGGCAACGTGGGCTATCCGGCCGCCAACAATCAGGGTTTGCGCCTTTACGGGTTCGGCTCGGCAGAGATCGCGGCCCGCGCCCTGCCCCGGTATGCCCTGCTGCTAAACCCGGATACCAAGTTGCCGCCGGACGCGCTGGCGCGCATGGTCGCCTTCATGGAGCGCACCCCCCGCGCGGGAGCGGCGGGGCCGCGGCTGGTGCGGCTGGACGGGTCGCTCGACAAGGCCTGCCGGCGCTCCTTCCCCACGCCGGAAGTCTCGCTCTACCACATGCTCTACCTCGACCGGCTCTTCCCGAAGAGCCCGCGCTTCGCGCGCTATAACCTGACCTTCCAGGACGAGCGCGCGGTGGCGAAGGTCGATGCGATCGTGGGGGCATTTATGCTGGTGCGGACCGAGGCCATCCAGCAAGCGGGGCTGCTCGACGAGACATTCTTCATGTACGGGGAGGACCTCGACTGGGCGAAGCGCATCACGGACGCGGGCTGGGAGATCTGGTACTACCCGCAGGTGACCGTCCTGCACGTCAAGGACGCGGCGGCTCGCACGTCGCTTAAGGCGCGCCGCGAGTTCTACCGCGCGATGCGCATCTTCTACGACAAGCACTATCGCGCGGGCACCCCCTTCTGGCTCGACTGGCTGATTCGCGGCGGGGTTACGACTGTTGGCGCGCTGGACCTGACCGCGCGGCGCCTCCGCGGGCAATACGGGCGGAGCGCGCCATGAAACGCGCCCGCGTGCTGTACGGGATCAGCCTCGTCGCAGTCGACTTCGCGATGAGCATGCTGGCGTTCTTTATCGCCTACCTGCTCCGGCAGTGGACGCTCGGGAAGGACATCGGCCCGTTCTCGGATTACCTCCTGCTCGCGGCGATCCAATCGGTCAGCACGGTGCTGGTCTTCTTCTTCTACAAGTTCTATCACCGGCGACACGCCGCGCTGCTGCTCGACGAGGTCTATCGCCTTGTGGGCGCGGTCTCGGTGGCGACGCTCATCACGGTGGCGTTCATCACCTTCGCGCTGCGCGACCAACTCGAATTCCAGCGCGGCATGATGCTGATGGCCTGGGCCGCGGAACTGGTCACCGTGACCATCGGCCGCGCAGCCCACGGCCGCGCGCATCGCTGGCTGCAGCGCCGCGGGGTGGGCACGGAGCGCGTGCTGATCGTCGGCACCGGCGAAGTCGGCCGCATGATCCTGCAGAAGATGCAGCAGACGCCGGGGCTGGGCTACCGGGTGGTCGGCTTTGCGGACACGAACGGCGCGGGGCCGGAGCGCGTGATGGGCCTGCCCGTGCTGGGCCACATCGAGACGCTGCCGCGCGTCATCGAAGAGAAGGACATCGAGGAAGTCATCATTGGACTGCCGGAGGCGACGCACCAGGAACTGGTGGGCATCATTTCGCAGTGCGAGCGCGAAAAGGTGAGCATCCGCGTCTTCCCGGACGTGTTTCAGATCATGGCCTCGGAAGTGACGATCAGCGACCTCGCCGGCCTGCCCCTGCTGACGATCCGCGACGTGGCGCTGCGCGGCTGGAAGCTCACGCTCAAGCGCGCAGTCGACGTGCTGGTCAGCAGCGCCTTCCTGATCGTCGCGTCACCCGTCATGCTCCTGACCGCCATTCTGATTAAGCTGGATTCGCCCGGCCCGGTGTTCTTCGTGCAGGAGCGCATGGGGCTGGACGCCAAGCCGTTTAAGATGCTCAAGTTCCGCTCGATGCGCGCGGACGCGGAACGGCTGGGAAACTGGACGACGAAAGACGACCCCCGCCGCACGCGCATCGGGACTTTTCTCCGCAAGACTTCCATCGACGAACTGCCGCAGTTCATCAACGTGCTCATGGGCGACATGAGCCTCGTCGGGCCGCGGCCCGAGCAGCCCTCCTACGTCGAGCAGTTCCGGCAAAGCATCCCCCGCTACATGGAGCGTCACCGCGAAAAAGCCGGCATCACCGGCTGGGCGCAAATCAACGGCCTCCGCGGCGACACCTCCATCGCCGAACGCACGAAGTACGACCTCTGGTATATCGAGAACTGGTCCTTGTGGCTCGACTTCAAGATCATAATTCGCACGGGGCTCAAGGCCCTGTTCGACCGAGCCGCCTACTAGCCTCGCCCGGCCCGCAAGAATCCGGCGCCCTTTTTGACACTGCTCCCCCTTCGCGCTATAATCTTGCTCATTGCTTTAGCACTCTCATGGCTTGAGTGCTAAAGAGTGCTAGAAGTTATACGAGTGCCAGCGCTGCACGGGTGAGGACGCGAAGATGAACCCGGAGATGACCCCACGGAGACAGGCCGTGCTTGGCCTGATTATCCGCTCCTACGTCGAGCGGGGGATGCCCGTTGGGTCCAAGACGTTCGTGCAGTCTTACGGGCTGGACATTAGCCCCGCCACCATCCGCAACGAGATGGCCGCGCTCGAAGATATGGGTTACCTGACCCATCCGCACACCTCCGCCGGCCGCATCCCCACCGAGTCGGGCTATCGCTATTTTGTGGAGCACTTGCTCGGCGAAACCGAGCTGCCGCTGCCCGAACAACACATGATCCGCCACCAGTTCCACCAGGCGCAGCTCGAGCTGGATCAGTGGGTGCGGCTGGCGGTGGCCGTTCTGGCGCACACCACCCG
>JALOOB010000045.1 GCA_025454635.1 Anaerolineae bacterium | reverse complement strand
ATGCCCGGCCCACGCGTGCGGTAGAGCACCCAGAGCGCGATCAGCAGGAGCGTCCAGCGCGAGGGCACGTCTACCCGGCGAAGCAAGCGCACCGGGGAGGACGCAGAGAAGGCGGTGGGGACGGCGATAGTTCCGTCTGCGGTCATGCTGCTCATCGCTATCTAAGGATGTTGCCGACTGGAGTTGGTGTTGCCCCGCCCGGCGGCGGCGGCGCCGAACGTGTGACCGTCGGCGTACTCGTAGGCGGCCGGGTCGGCCGAAGCGTCGGTGTGGCAGTTGCGCTGGCCGTCGCGGTCGCGGTCGCGGTCGCCGTGGCTGTCGGCGTGGCCGTAAGCGTCACGGTCGGTGTCGGGCTGGGTGTCGCGGTTGGCGTCATCGTAGCCGACGGCGTCCGCGTCGCGGACGGAATAAGGGTCGGCGTGGGCGATGGGGTCGCGGTTGGCTGATCCGCGACGACGGGTCGCAGCCACACCCCATCATCCGTCGCGGCATACAGCGCGTCGCGGGCACCCGGGTCCACCACCAACGAAATCACGTTCGAGGGCGGCGCGGCAAGCGACAACCAGGCCGTCTCACCGCTACCCAGCCGGTACACTCCGCCGCCTATCGCGGCCGCATAGATGACGTCGGAGACGACGGGATCGACTGCCAGCGCCTGGATCATCTGCTCGCCACCCAGGATGGCGCCGGCCTTGCTCGGGAGCGGCCGCGGCGACCAACTGCGTCCTTCATCGTTGGTGCGCAAGAGCCCGTCCGCAGTAGCCACCCAGACGGCGAGGCCGAAGGATGGCGCGGCAGCCAGAGCGGTATAAGCGCGATCGCCGCCGATCTCGTGCCACGAAAGGCCCCCGCTTGGGCTGAGCCAAAGGCGGCCCGAACCTCCGAGGGCCAGCAGCCTGCCGGACCCGGTCATCTCGGCGGCGAACTCGAGCACCGGCTCGGCCGAAGCGCCCTCCCTAGGCCACGCGCCGCCCGGAGACCAGGTTGAGCCGCCGTCCAGACTGCGCTGAACACGCGCCTGGGTCGCGATGATAATGCGGTCGTCACTTGGCTCTGACCCAGGCAGAACAGTCATGGCCGGCGAACGAGACTGGCCGGGGGCGGGGCCGACCGAAAGCCAGGAGGAGCCGCGGTCGTCGCTGCGAAAGAGCTGCCGGGAATCGCTGTTGCCGGCAAGGGCAACGAGACGGTGCGGCTCGCCCGGAACGTTACACCATGCGGCAAGCAGCGGCGCGCCGAGTGCCGATCGCGGCAGGCCATGATCGATGCGGGTCCACTCGTCGTTCTTCCCCTGCGCCGCCTCAACTGGCTTACGCCACAGCCCCGTCAGCGTTTGAGCATAGAGCTGAGTGCCGTTTTCGTCGCTGACCGCCCTTAGCTCCAGCACCGTCTCGCCGCGCAGGCCGAGAGAACGCCACCCTTCGCCGTTCCGAGCCCCCACGAGGGGCGCCGCAAGCAGCGGTAAGAGGAACAGAGTGGATGCGGCCACGAGGCTCAACACCAATGTTCGGCGCCGGGGTGACGTAGAAGATGCCCAATGAGGGTCAAAATACTCAGCCATTATCAGCGGACGGGCGTCGGAGGAGGACCTGGCCTCATCCAGAAGTCGACCTCGACGCAATATTCGGCGGCAGCCACTTCAACCGTCACCCTCTGCGGGCTAATTGCGCGCCAACCATCTGCGACAGCTACACTGAGAATGTTGGCGCCCACAGCCAGATCATCAAACCGGTAGAAGCCATCCGCGTTCGTTCTCAGGTTGTAACGGGCTCCAGTCGGCTCCTGCACCGTGACCAACCAGTCCTCAAAACCAACAGCGCCGGCAGAATTGAGGACATAACCGGAAATGCAGGCGAATAGCTCGGGCGTTGCGGTCGGTTCGGGACTTGCAGGCGCCACGGTTGGCAACGCGGTTGCGGTCGGCGGGATGATCTCGGGCGCAAGCGCCAACGAGCCGCTGACTTCGAGCTGCGATGCGGCCACCCAACCCTCCCGGCCGTCCACGCAACACACTTTGAGCCACAAGCCGTCCGGGCGCCGGCCAGTGATCGTGACCTCACTCCCCTGCGCCAACTGCCCGACGGTGGGATAAGCGTCATCCGGGCCGGCATAAGCGCTCACAGCGCCGGCAGCCACAATTGCCCACGGTGAGGGCGCAGGTGACGGCGACGGCGTGTGGGTGGGCGGCGGCGTTGGGGTAGGCGTGGCAGTAACAGCCAGGGCCAGCTGTCTGCCCCGCAGCGCTGCGCCCGCATCGGCAACCCCAAAGCCAAGCGCGCGGTCGAACCATTCCAGCGCCAATGCGTTGTTCCCTGCAGCTAAGGCATCCTGCCCCTCGGCCAGAGCCAGTTCGTAAAGTCTCCGGCGAGCGGCGCCGTTCGCGTAGTTCGGCGCCTCAACCTCGAGCGCGACAAAGGCATCGCGCGCCCGGGCCCGGTCGTTATCTGCGATGGCCTGCAGGCCGTCAAGGTACCAGCGGCTCAGGCGATAGGCATCCATCGCAAGTTGGTTTTGCGGATCGACGTCGAGCGCTCGCTCGTAATACCCAACAACCTGCGTGACTGCCTCAATGTCATCACCGCGTCTCGCGAGGAGCGACTCTGCCGCATTGGAATAGGCGGCGAGCAGGAAGGCCCTTACCGCCTCGGTTCGGTAGCCGGGGTCCAGACGGCGAACCGTCTGAAAGCGGGTAATCGCTTCCGGCCACTGCCCCAAACCGAGGAGACGAGCGCCATCCTCGTACAAGCCTTTCAACCGCTGCTGCTGCTTCACGAACTCGGCGCGCGCTTCCGCATCTGCGTAATCTCGGTCGACGGCCAGGACATTCGCGAGTTCAATGCCCGCGCGATCCCAGTCCTCCTCAGCAATGGCTGCGCCTGCAGCTGCGTAGGCGTCGGCGAGCCTTTGTTGGCGCTGCGCAAGGCTTATGCCTGTCTCAGCAGCCTCGTTGCCGGGCGAGATTGCGAGCATCTTCTGGAACATGGCCCTGGCTCCTTCATAGTCGCCGACGGCCAAACGTCCCTGTCCCTCGTTGTAAAGCTGGTCGATCTCCTGGTCAGCGTCGATGCGCCAGGGCAGCCAATTCAACGGGAGCCGGGCTCGGAAGGTAACCAGTAAGGTCGCGGCCACGACAAGTATCGCAAGCGCAGCCAGGAGCCCGCGATGCGATAGTAATAGTTTTTGGAAGCCGGCGAGGGTCAGACCAGGGCCAGGGCTGCGCGGAGCCAGTTCCCGCCCCGGGGGCGCGGCAGCCTCGAGTTGCAGGAACCAGCGGACCTCTTCGATCAGGGCATCAAGACCAGGACGGGCGGGTTGCAGTTCCTGGAGCCGCGTAAAGCGTTCCAGAGCCTCGCGCCAGTGCCGGTGTTGATAGGCGGCCATTCCCTCATGATAGAGGGCCTCCGCCTCGTCGGGGCGCAACATCTCGGCCAACTGGCCGCGAGCGGAAGGAGATGCGGGATCGGATGGCCTGGCTGTCGGCGCGTTGAAGCCCTTTGGCCGAAGGATTTCACCCTTGCGCCCGTCCGCTGAAATCTCGTTCATGTCCCTTCCGGCTACCGGCTCTTGCGACGAGGTCATTTCAGCTTCCGCCGCGCGCCGGCGGACAAGCGGCCACTAAGCGCGCAGCGCTCCAGGTCAACGAAGACCGTCCGAATCGCCTTCCGAGCTTTCGGAGGGGGAAGCTGTTGCCGGCGCCGCCGAAGACTGGCCAGATGCGCCCCCCGGAACTCCTGATTGTTGGGCGATGGGCAGATAGGTCGGCAGCAGTTCGCGAATCTGGATCTGATCGACGAAGCTCCAGGTGTTGAGGAGGTTGTCGTTGCGGTTCCAGTTCGCGATGGACAGAGTCACAGAACGGCCAGCATAGGGTCGGAGGTCCAGGTCAGCATATTGCCAACCTGAATCATACAGCGCACCCCACTCCTCAGGCGGAGCGCCGGGATTACCTGCGCGAAGCAGCATCGCAATCTCATTGCCTTGCTCATCAAGCAATGTCGCCTCCAGCGTATCGACGTACCGCTGCATGCGCGGACTGAACATCACGTCATAAGACAGCACGCGATACCTGAACTGGAGCCTTGGCTCGCGCATCTGGTTGGCGTCCGGGATACGGATGCTCTGCGTGATTCGGGCGCTGCCAACAGGCACCATACCTACCGGCGGCAAGCTCGGGCCGTAGTCCGCGTCGCCCAGCCGCGCAGCCGTGATCCACGCATCGTTCGGACCGGGGGTCGGCACGACGGCCAGGAACAACTCGCCGCCAGCTTCCCAACTGCTGAAGTTGCCGGTTTCGAAGCCCCCGTTCGCGATAGACTCGACCATAACGCGAAGTTCCTGCGCGAGCATTTGGCGGTTGCCGGCTGAATCGCGAGCGAAGACGCGGAAGAAGAGAGTGTCGCTCCGCTCGGCGTCGAACTGCGCCGAAGTCAGCCGGGTGCCCTGCAGCCATGCCTGCCACGGGGCGGAGTAACCCCGGCGCACCTGCACATCGTACGCATCCACGCCGGAAGCGTTGTCCGTCGCGCCCCAGTTCAACGTAAATCGTGTGCGCGACTCGTACAGGTGCGGGCCACTAATCACCGCAAGTGGCGGGATGCTGTCAACTTTAAACTCGTATTGATGCGGCGTCTCAATGTTGCCCGCGTGATCGACGGCGCCGATTCGAACAATGTGGCGCCCTTGTGTCCACAGAACATAAGTCGTGCCCACCACTTGCCACGGACCGTCGTCCACCTGCACGCGAATGTGCTTCACGCCGGAGGTCGCGTCGTCCGCACTCATGTTGAACGTCACTGGCTCCACGTACCAGCCGTTGGACCCCGGAGTGGCAGCGACTGAGATATCTGTGATGGGCGGAGTGGCATCATACCACATTGCCTCGGTTATGGCAACTGCGCTCGAGTGATCGGCGTTGCCGGCGTTGTCCCGAAGCCAGACGTAGACCGCGTGCTTCCCCTCACTCGGCGTGGCGACATCTGTGATGACGGACTCGCCCGCGTAGAATTGGCCGTCGGTCGAGTGCGCGGGCGGAGAATTAAACTTCACATATGCACCCGATATCCCGGAAGGGTCGTTCATTTCCAGCCACTCGATGCGGTAGCTGTTAACTTGCGACCAGCCGGCAGGAAACGCGCGCACGTCCGCGGGCGCGCCGGGGGCAGTCATATCTATCTTCACATAGGACTGCGCGGGCGCGCCAAGATTGCCGGCCGCGTCCTGCGCGTAATGCTCGACCACATGCTCGCCGGGTTCATCGATCGTGAAGCTCACGGTTGCCGCAGCAATGGTCTGCCACGCGCCGTCGTCCACGCGCCAGTTCAACGCAGAGACACCCGAAGCAGTGTCGGTGGCCGTTAAGGTGACTTGCGTTGGCGAACGGAACCAACCAAGCTCCCCCTCCGTCCCCTGCAATTCGGCCGAGGTTACCGGCAGCGTCGCATCGTAGCGAAGCACCGGGCCGTTGACAGGCGCGGATCGGTGGTCGACATTGCCTGCCGTGTCGCGTAACCAGAGATAGAGGCGGTAAGCGCCTTCGCCCGGCACTGTAAGGTTTTCGATGCGGCTGGTCTGGCTGACGAGCGTCCCGTCACGCGGTCCGCTTGGCGCGGTGCCAGAGATGACATTGCTCAACTTTACGTATGCGCCATTCACAAGGCTGAGATCGGCAGGACTGGTCCACTGGACAGCAAATGCGTTTGTCCGGCTCCAGCCGGTTGGGCTGGCCGTCAGGGCGACCGGTGCAGTGGGCGCGACTCTGTCAACCTTGAGCGTGCTCGTCACTGTTTTCTCCGCGTTCCCCGCCACGTCTATCGAGTAGTACTCGGCCTCGTGGACGCCATCGGAAAGCGAAAGCTCGGTCCCGGTCTGCCATGCCCCCAGGTTGGTGCGGTAGCGGCTCATCGCAACTCCCGACACGGTGTCGACCGGCAGGAGGCGCATGGTCACGGCGGAAGTGTACCAGCCGTTCTCGCCGGTCGTGCCTTCCACCGTTCTTCCCGTCGCGGGTGGGACGATGTCGACGCGCGCCTCCGTGGACATCAACGGGGAGCGATTGCCGGCCGCATCCTGGCCGTAGTACTCGATTCGATAGGTCCCTTCGGATGACAGGGTAAACGAAGAACGGTTTTGCCACGGCCCTTCGTTCACGCGGTAGAAGCCCTTGGGGTTGCCGGAAACACTATCTGTGACCGTCAAGGTGTAAGTGACCGGTGCGGTGTACCAACCCGACGCGGCGGGAACCCGGTCGGCAGTCAGGGTCGTAGTCGGCGCAGTCCTGTCGATACCGATCAGCATTTCACGCGCGGTCTCGGAATTCCCGGCTTTGTCGCGCGCCTGGTAGAGCAAACGATGCGACCCTTCGGCCGCGATATTGAGTTCGGTGGCGGCTGTCCACTCACCTGAGTTGAGCCGGTAGTAAACGACAGGTGGGTACGCTGGATCAACCGGCTGGTCCGTGGCGGCAAACCTGATTGTGACGCTGGTTGTATACCAGCCCGTTGCCGGCGGCGTGGCCGGAGTGATCGATGCGCTGCTGACCGGCGGCGTCTCGTCATACCAGAACACGTCCGCGTCGGTTCCGAAAGCGGTATAGTCGGCATTGCCCGCCGCGTCCACGAGCCAGATATGGATATCGTGTTGCCCGTTGCCGGGCACCTGGATCCCCGTGATCGTATCAGTCGTTCTGACAAACTTTCCGTCAAGCGGCGACGTAGGAGCCATGTTCAGCTTATAGTAGGCGCCGGTAATGCCGGAGAGATCGCTCGGGTTTTTCCACGTTTCCGAGAAGTTGTTCACGTTGGTCCACGCGCTGTCTGGCGAGCCAGAGAAGCGTGACGGCGGCTCAGGCGGCGTGGTGTCGAGTCTGAGCGCAGCGCTGGATCGGTTGTTATGGTCCGCGCGTCCAAACCCGTCTACCAGCCAGACGTAGATCGTGTGAGCGCCGTCGCCCGACACTGCGATATTCGAGATCGAACTGGTCGTGGCAACGTATGTGCCGTCTGTTGGCCCGGTAGGCACACTGTCCAGCTTGTACCGCGCGCCTGCAATGGGCGACACGTCGTACGGGTTCGTCCAGGTGACCGCGAAGCTGTTCTGATTGGTCCAGCTCGAAGGATTCGGGGTCAGGCCCTGGGGCGCGCCGGGCGGCGTGGCGTCGACCTGGATCAGGTATGGCGTCGGGCTAATCGCTTCGCCAACACCTGTCTCGAAAACCCTGAAGCGAATGTAGTTGAGGCTGGCGGAGTCGGGAAGCGAGAGGTTTGTGACAGTCAGGTTGTGAGTAGACGCGTCGGGCGCATCGATGCTCAGATTGGCGGTGGTCCATGCGGACCAACTTGCCCCTCCGTCCGTGCTGATCGAATACGCATCGCCCGTATCCAAGCCGCCGCTTGAACTTGCGGTTACCGATACGCTGAACGGCGACGTCGTAATCCACCCGGTTGGGGCGAAGTTGGACCAGATAATCTCCTGTGGAGCTGCAGGACGGGCCACGCCGGGGTGCGGTTGGCTCGTGTCTTGATCGGCCGCAAACGCCTGGGCGTTTTGCGATCCTTGCAAAGCAGCTATGACGATGAGGAGCCAGAGAAGCATACCGACTGAAATCCGCGCCCTATGCGGGTTCGCAGTCCAATGCGCAGGGAACATGCTTACGCTACCTCGAGAACTCGTGGTAGGCGCCCGGCTGAGCTTCCCCTACGCGCAATCTTGCTTCCGGCAGAGGAGAATCAGGCGCCAGTTTCGAACTTATAGCCCAGTCCGCGTGCGGTGACGATGTAGCGCGGGTCGTCGGGGTTGGGCTCCAACTTGGATCGCAGGCGGCGAATGTAGACAGCCACCTGATTAGAGTATCCCTCGTATTCGTAACCCCACACGGTGCTGAGCAACTGCTCGTGCGTGAGCACCCGGCCGGTGTTCCGCATGAGGCAGTGCAGCAGGCGGAACTCGATGGGCGTGAGCTCGACGGCGCGGTTGTTTGGCAGCGTCACCGAGTTGTTGACCGGGTCCAGGCGGAAGCCTTCGACGGTGAGCTGGCTCTGCGGCTCGCCGAATGTGAAGGCCTCGGCGCGGCGCAGCACGGCGCGCACTCGCGCCAACAGTTCGGACGGTTCGAATGGCTTAGCCAGGTAATCATCAGCGCCCAGGTCAAGGCCGAAAACGCGGTCGCTTGTTTCGCCCTTGGCAGAGAGGATCAGGATCGGCAGGTTGGTCGTGCGGCGCAGGTGGCGAGTCACCTCCCAACCGTCCATCCCCGGCATCATCACGTCGAGAACCAGCAGGTCCGGCTGCTTCTCGTCGATCATGCGGAGCGCTTCCTGCCCGTTGTCCGCTGTGAAGACGGTGTAGCCCTCTTCGCGCAGCAGAAAGGCCGTCATCTTCAAGCTGGGACGGTCGTCGTCAACGATCAGGATCCGCATGGCTTCGGGCTTCTCCTCGGCAACCTGATGGCAAGGGGGCCGATGTTTCTTCGAAGCATCATTATACCATAGAGGCGAGGGGGCAACAAAAGCCTTGCGCGTTTCCCCTCGCCCCGCAACCATAGTTTCGTGCATGACTCGTCGTGCACCCTTTCACAGCTTTGGCTTCAAGATAGCCGCCGCATATGAACGGATCATGAACGGTTACGCGCGCCAGTTTGTCAGTCCTTTCACATGCCCTAAGCCAGGACGGCCAGGGCGCGATCGAGGTCCGCGATAATGTCCGCGGGGTCCTCGATGCCGATCGACAGGCGGATCAGCCCGTCGCCGATGCCGATGCGCGCGCGGGTTTCAGCGTCGAGCGCGCGGTGCGACGACATGGCCGGGTAAAGCGCCAGCGTGTAAACGTCGCCCAACGTGGTGGCGGGCTGGATCAAGCGCAGCGCTTCAAAGAATCGGAAAACTTCGGCGCGGCCGGCAGCCCGCGCGTCGAAGCTCACCATTGCGCCATGCATAGAGGCCCCATGCAGGGCGTTGCCGAACTGCCGCAGCGCCAGCTCATGCTGCGGATGGGAGGGCAGGCCAGGGAAGTAGACGCGCGAGACGCTCCGCTGCTCGCCCAGCCATTGCGCCACGACGGCCGCGTTGCGGCACTGGCGCTCGACCCGCAACGGGAGGGTCTTGATGCCGCGATGCGCGAGCCACGCCTCCTGCGGCGCGAGGTTCGCGCCGAGCAGCTTGTTGATCTCGTACAACTCGACGCGGCTCGCCTCATCGC
Source organism: Anaerolineae bacterium (assembly GCA_025454635.1). Lineage (GTDB taxonomy): Bacteria > Chloroflexota > Anaerolineae > CG2-30-64-16 > CG2-30-64-16 > JALOOB01. The sequence goes on along the minus strand of JALOOB010000045.1, from coordinate 24,576 downwards.
GGACGACGACCACCCCGCCGAGCACGTCGCCGTGACCGCCCAGATACTTCGTCGCGCTGTGGACGACGAAGTCCGCGCCGAGCGCGAGCGGGCGGCACAGAACCGGCGTCGCGAAGGTATTGTCTACAATGAGCTTGGCGCCGGCCCCATGAGCGAGCGCGGCCACGGCTGCAACGTCGGCCACCTTTAGCAACGGATTCGAGATCGTTTCGACGGTGACGACGGCGGGACGCGTTTCCTTGATAGCGGCCTCGGTTGCGGCAAGATCGCTCACGTCGACGAAGCGCGTCTTCACGCCCTGCGAAGCCAGCAACTTGCTCAGCAGAGCATAGGTTGCGCCGTAGACGTCGTGCGCGGCGACGACCGTTGCGCCGGCGCGCGCGCCCGCGGCCAGCAGCGCGCCATGAATGGCGGCCATGCCGGAGCCGTAGGCCAGCGCCGCGGCCCCGCCCTCCAGCGCGGCGACGGCCGCTTCTAAGGCGCTCACGGTCGGATTGCCGTAGCGCGTGTAGACGGGGTTTTGCGATGCGCCCGCAAACACGGCGTCCAGGTCTTCGGTATCCTCGTAAGTATAGCCGACGCTGTGATGCACCGGCGTGACCACCGGGTGGTAGCTGCGGCCCTGGCCTGCGCCGGTCAACGGCGTGGTTTTCGTCGTATGCTCGCCCGCATGAACGGCGAGGGTGTAAAGCGAGGTCTCCGCCATAATGCTGCGCTTGACTCCTGAAGAGATTGCGTTCATTCTAACGCAACTCTAATCGCCTTTATGCATCATACTAACGCTGGTTGCGCATTTTGGCTTCGCGCAATTATTACTCTGGAGGCGACCTCATGACAGAAGAGACCCGGCCGGCTGAAGCGCAAACGCTGGAGTTTCGCGCCGAGGTGCAGCAGTTGCTCAACATCCTCGCTCATTCGCTCTATACCGAGCGCGAGATTTTCCTGCGCGAATTGATCTCCAACGCATCGGACGCACTGCACCGCATCCAGTTCGAGATGCTGACGAACCGCGACGTGCTCGATCCGGACACAGAGCTGGCAGTGCGCATCGAGAGCGACGCGGACGCGCGGACGCTGACGGTGGCGGACACAGGCATCGGCATGACCCGCGAGGAACTGATCGAGAACCTCGGCACCATCGCGCACTCAGGCGCGATGGCGTTCCTGCAGAGGATCGGCGAGGGGCAGAAACCTGTCGACATCATCGGTCAGTTCGGGGTCGGCTTCTACTCGGTGTTCATGGTCGCGGACGAAGTCACGGTGACCACACGCTCGCACCGTCCCGGCGCGGAGGCATGGAGCTGGACGTCGGCGGGCGACAGCCGCTTCACGCTGGCGCCGGCGGAGAAGGCAACGCGCGGCACGGAAATCACGATTAAGCTGAAGGAAGACGCGGCCGAGTTCACTGCGTCGTGGAAGCTGGAGAGCATCGTCCGCAAGCACTCCGACTACGTTTCGTTCCCGGTGTACGTCAAGGGCGAGGCGGCCAACCGCCGCGAGGCACTGTGGCGCAAGCCCGCGCGGGACGTCAAGGCGGAGGAGTATGACGACTTCTACCGGCAGTTGAGCTTCGATCCTGAGCCACCGCTGCTGCGCACGCACATCATTACCGACGCGCCGGTGGAGATTCGCGCGATCCTGTATGTGCCCAAGAAGCTGGACCGAGGCGTGTTGAGCCTGCGCTCGGATTACGGGCTGCGGCTGTACTCGCGGAAGGTGCTGATCCAGGAGCGCAACAAGGAGTTGCTGCCGGAGTACCTGCGGTTCGTGGAGGGCGTGGTCGATTCGGAGGACATCCCGCTGAACGTGTCGCGCGAGACCGTGCAGAGCAACCGGGTGCTGCGCGCGATGCAGAAGGTGTTGGCGGGGCGGGTGGTCAAGGAGCTGCGCGAGCTGGCCGGCGAGAAGCCGGAGGAGTACGCGGGCTTCTGGGAGGAGATGGGCATCTTCATCAAGCAGGGGCTGGCGACGATGAGCGGAGAGCGCGACGACTTGCTGCCGCTGCTGCGCTTCCCGTCGACCAAGTCCGAGGGCAAGGCGATCGCGCTGGGCGAGTACGTCGGGCGGATGAAGGAAGACCAGAACGAGATCTACTATCTGCTCGGCGGCGACGCGGCCACGGTGGCGTCAAGCCCTCACCTGGACCCGTTCAAGGCGCGCGGGCTGGAGGTGTTGTTGCTCGGCGATCCGTTCGACGGCTACATGATGCAGACGGTGCGCGAGTTCGAGGGCAAGCAGTTCCGAAACGTGGACGATCCGGGCCTGACGCTGCCGGGCGAGCCGGAGGAAGCGAAGGAGGAAACTGAGCCGCTGGCCGACGCCGAATGGGCGGAGGTGGTGGCCCGGTTCAAGCTCGCGCTGGGCGACCGCGTGACCGAGGTGCGCGAATCGAAGCTGCTGGTGGACAGCGCGGCCCGGCTCGTATCGACGAACACCGGCTTCGAGCGCGAGATGCAGCGGGTGCGTCGGATGATCGAGGAAGACTACAAGGCGCCGCCAAAGATCCTGGAGTTGAATCGCAACCATCCGCTCGTGCGCAATCTGTCCGCGCGCATCCAAAGCGAGCCGGCGTCGCCGCTCGTGGACGGCGGGATCGAGCTGCTGTACGACACGCTGCTGCTGATGGAAGGGCTGCACCCGAATCCGGCGGAGATGGCGCCGCGCGCGCAGATGATCCTAGAACGCGCGCTAAAGTAACCTTTTTGCCACTGAGGACGCAGAGATCTCAGAGGCGACGAAAGAGGTTCTTCTCATCGCCAACCTCTGTTTCCTCTGCGTCCCTGTGGCAAAATCAAGCTACGGTTCGCCGCAGGCGCTCGACCTGCGCGGCGTGCTCGGCCGCGTCGGGCGCGCCGGTTTCCTTCTCGTAATCCACTGCGATCTGCATGACATCGGCCGCGCGGGCCAGGTTGCCGTTCCGCTGAAGCAGCATGCCGAGCATCCACGAATGGCGCGCGCTGCTGGCGCGGTCGCCCAACTCCCCGAACAGGTCGACCGCCTGGCCGTAATAGTCGATGGCGCGGCGGGTGTCCTCCAACTCCATCAGAGCGAGGCCGAGATTGGCGAGGCGGTTGGCCTCCTTACGCCGCTCGCCTAGCGCGCGGCTGATCGCCAGCGCCTGCCGGTAATAGTCGGTCGCGGCCTGCATGTTGTTGACGTCGGCGTAGGCGTTGCCCAGGTTGTTGAGGATGTTGCCCTCGAGCGCGCGGTCGCGCGTCTCCCGGCTGACGGTGAGCGCCTTCAGGTAGAAGTCGATGGCGTCCTTCGGCATGCCCAGGTGCGCGGCCGCGTTGCCGAGGCTGTTGAGCAGGCTGGCTTCGGTGCGCCGGTCATTGACCGCTCGGCTGAGGAAGAGGGCCTGCCGGTAGCACACCATCGACTGCGCGTGATCGCCCGCGTCCGCGTACGCGTCGCCGAGCGTGCGGAGAACCGGCGCGCGGTTCGGCCAGGAGACCGCCGCCCGCGCGGACACCATCGCCCGCTCGCCGTAACTGATGGCCTGCTGCGTGTCGCCCAGGCTGGCGTGAACCATGCTCAGTTTGCCGGAAAGATCGGCTTCCGCGGTATGGTCGGCATCTGAGACCGCGAGCGCGAGCGCCTCGCCGTAGACGCGCAGCGCGTCGTCGTGTCGGCCGAGCGCAGCGTACGCGTCGCCCAACCGCTGCAGGACATCCCGCCGCGCAGCCCTATCGTCATCGAGCAGGGGCAGAGCCTGCTCGTAGCCGGCTGCGGCATCTTCGTTGCGCCCCGAGCCTGCGCATGTGGCGGCAATAGTTCGGAGAAGCGCAGCTTCCCCCGCCCGATCGCCTGCGCTGCGGAGCGCGGCCAGTGCGGCGCGGTAGCCTTCGAGCGCCTGCACCGGTTCACCCGCGGCGAGCCACGCATCTCCCTGCGCGATGAGGATGCGCGCCTCTGCGTCGGGCTGCTGCGCGCTCCGGCTGAGCGGCAGCGCGCTGCGGTAGCAATCCGCGGCGCGGCGCGGCTCACCCAGCTTTGCCGCCACCGGCGCAAGCCCCAGTAAAGCGGCCAACTCGGCCTGCTCGTCGCCCAGCTCGCGAGCGAGCGCCAACGCCTGGTCGTAGTGCCGCGCGGCCTCGACGTTCTCGCCGGTTACGGCTTCCGCGTCCGCCAGCCGAGAGAGCACCTGCAACTCGCCTTGCTTGTCGCCCGCCTGCCGCAGCAGCACCAAGGCCCAGCGGTCGTGCTCGACCGCGTTCGGGAGTTCGCCGAGCGCGGTGTAAACCGCGCCGAGGCCGAGGCGGGCGCGCGTTGAGGCAGCCTGATCGTCGAGTTCGCCGGCCACCGCAACCGCCCGCGTGTAGTGGTCGATCGCCGCGCCGCGCTCTCCCCCCGCGACGGCCTCGTCGCCGAGAGCCAGCAGCGCGGCAAGCTCGCCGCGGCGGTCCCGCGCCTGCCGCGAGACGGCCAGCGCGAGCGGCATTGACTTGAGCGCTTCCGCACGCTGTTCATCTGTGACCGCGCACTCGAGCAAACCCAGCGCGGCTGCGGCTTCGCGCTTGCGATCCGCAAGCTGGCGCGCAAGGGGCAGCGCGGCGAGAAGACGCTCAGGCGCGTCCGCCGCGCGTGAGTGCGTGGAACCTTCGGGAATCTGGCCAAGCCCGAGGAGCGCGCGCAGCTCGGCGGGCTTATCCCCCAGCGCACGGCTAAGCTCCAGCGCGGCGCCGTAGTTGTTTGCCGCGGCTGTCATCTTACCGGCGGACAGGGCCGCGTCGCCGAGCCCGAGCAGCGCGAGGAGTTCCGCGAGGCGGTCGCCTGCCGCGCGGGCCAGCGCGAGCGCCTTGCGCCAGGCGTCGGCCCACTTGGCCTGCGCGCCGGTCGCCTCGTAGCTCCGCGCCAGCCCGGCCCACGCAGCCTGCTCGGCGGCCGGCTGCCCGCGTCCCTCGACCCCGTCCAGCACCGCGCGGTAGGTTTCGATGGCCGCCTTTCCGTCGCCCAAAGAGAGCTGCGCGGCGCCGAGCGCAAGGCGGGCGCGGGCGATGGCGGCGGTATCGGACGTGTTCTCCAAAGCGGCGAGCGCCTCCCGGTAGCCCAGCAGGGCGGACGGCAGGTCCATCGCGGCATCGAGGTCGGCTGCAGCGATGCGCGCCACGCCGTATAGTCGAGGATCGCGCGCTTCGTTGGCCGCGGCGAGCGCATCGACAAGGCACGCGCGCGCCTGCTCGCGGTCGCCCGCGGCATGGGCCGCCTTGCCGAGTTCGAGCGATGCGCGCGAGACAATTGCGGCCGCGCCGGATGCGCGCGCGGCCGCGGCCGCGCTGCGGAACGCGTCCAGCGCGGCGTCCGCCTGACCGAGCGCGCGATAGCAGTTGCCCGCGCCGAGCAGCGCGGCTGCCCTCGTCTCGCCCGCATCGCCGGACGGCGCCAGGAGCAGCGCCTTCTCGTACAGCGCGAGCGCCTCCTGCGGCTGACCGAGCGCGAGCTGCGACGCGCCCAGGCCCGCCTGCGCCCGCGCCTCGACCGACCGGTCGCCCCAACCTTCTTCCTGCGCCAGCGCGACGGCCTGCCCGTAGCACGCGGCCGCTTCTTCGGCCTCCGCGAGGTCCATGCGCGCGTCGCCCCAGGCCAGCAACACCTCCGCCTCGCCCGCCCGGTCGCCGTCGTCCGCGAAGAGGGCCCACGCATCGCGGTACAACGGAATCGCCGCCGCGGAGTCGCCTGCGCAGCGCAGGTTGCGCGCCGCGCCGACCAAGGCTGCGCGAATCATCTCCCGGTCGTCGAGCGCGCGCGCGGCAGACAGGAGCGCCTCGAACCGCTCGGCCGCGGTGCGGGGGTCCGCGGCTTCCTCGGCCATCTTGCCGAGTCGCCGCAGCGCAGCCGCCTGTCGCCGCCTGTCGTTGAGCCGGTCGGCGAGCGACAGCGACTCACGATACGATGCGGCAGCCTGCTCATCGTCGCCCATCTGGAGGAGCGCGTCGCCCTGCGCCAGCAACACGTCGGCCGCGGTCTGGTGATCTGCCGCCTCGCGCAGCAGTGGGAGCGCTTGTTGATATGCCAGCAACGCCTGACCGGCCTGACCGTTGGCCGCGCGCGCCTCCGCGGAGCGCAGCAGCGCGGCGCCCTCGATATCCCGCCGGCCGCGTTCCTCGGCCAGCGCGCGCGCGGCCTCCGCGGCCTCGGCTGCGCCGGCCACCCGGCTGCGCTCGGAGAGCGCGGCGGACAGTCCGAGCAGGGCCGCCATTTCCGCGTCCGGGTCACCGATGGAGCGGGCCACGGGCAGCGCGCGCTCGAAATAGGCGACGCCGGAAGCGGCCTCGCCCGCGCCCACGCACGCCTCGCCTAACCGGGTGAGGGCGAGCAACTCGCGGCGCTCGTCGCCGGATTGGCGAGCCGTCGCCAGCGCGTCGCCGAACGTGTCGACTGCCGCGCTCCACCGGCCCGTCGCAAGCTGGCTTCCGCCGAGCTCCACCAGCATCGCGAACTGATCGCCTGCGCCCCCCGCGCGCGCGGCTTCGAAGGCCGCGGCAAACGCCGCGCATGCCTCCGCGGGCCGGCCGCCTTGCAGGGCCGCGCGGCCGAGATTGACGCGCGCCTCGACGAGCGCGTCGAGGTTGCCGACCGCTTCAGCAAGCAGCGCGGCGGCAGCGTGCGCCTCCGCGGCCTCCGCGGGCCGCTCAAGCCGCAGGTAGAGCGCAGCAAGCTCCATCGCCACCGCCAACTCATCTTCGGTCAGGCCCGCGCGCTTCAGCGGCGCGCCGGCTTGCTGCAGCCAATGCGCCGCGTCGACCTCGCGGCCGCACGCGCGGTCGATCGCGGCCATCTGGCGCAGCGCGGCAGCCTCCGCCACCGCGTCGCGCACCTGCCGCGCGCATGCGAGCGCGGCCCGGTATCCGTCATGGGCGTCGTCCAACCTCCCGCCGGCCAGGTCCAACTCGGCAAGGTCGTAACGCAGCGCACCCTCCGCGCCGGGATCACCCAGCGAGGCGTACATCGGCAGCGCTTCCCGGTAACACGTCAGCGCGGTCGCGACGTCGCCAGTCTCAAGGTAGAAATCGCCCAAGCGGCGCAGGACGGGCGCCTCGGCTTCGCGGTCACCGATGCGGCGACCCAATTGGAGCGCGTGGCTGTACGCGTCGCGCGCGGCATCGCGCTCGCCCTGATCGTCGTAGTCCGCGCCAAGTTGCAGCAGCGCGGCAAGCTCGCCGGCGGGATCGCCCAACTCGCGGCTCAACGCGAGCGCGACGTCGGCAGAACGGATGGCCCCTGCGATGTTGCCCGACCGTCGTTCGGCCTCCGCGAGCCGAAGCGTCACCGCGAGCCGCTCGTCCTTCGTAGCGCTCCCGTTGCGCAGCAGCAGGGCCGTGCGGAGGTCAAACGCGGCCGCCTGGGGCCGGGAAAGCGCAAGCTGGCAGGCCGCGAGACGGACGAGAATGTCGGCCTCGGCGGCTTCGTCGCCGAGGCGCTCGCACACGCGCAGCGCCTGCTCATAGCAGATGCCCGCTTCGAGCGCCCGCCCCGTTTCCGAGTGCGCCTGGCCCAGCTGGCGCAAGGCAGCAAGCTCAATGGCCGGGCGATCCAGTTCGCGCGCGAGCGGAACTGCCTCGACGAGACACTCGACCGCCACCCCCTGCAACCCAAGGGCCAGGCGCGCCTGCGCGAGCGCAGTCAGCAGGTGGAGGCGCTCCGACTTGCGACCCAGCCGCCCCGCGATGGCGAGCGCGGGGACGAAACAGCCCGCGGCAGGTTCGTGTTCCTTCGCCGCAAGGTGCGCTTCCCCGACGCGCGTTAGGAGGGACAACTGCGCTTCCTCGTCGCCCAGCTCGCGCGCCAGCGGCAGCGCGGCGAGCGCGGCGAGCGCGGCCGCGGCGGGCTGGCCCGACAGGGCAAGCGCGTCAGACACGCCGATCCGCGCTGAAAGCCGCACGCGACGGTGCGCCTCGTTGGGCCGCTCGTCGCCGGCGAGGATGACCGCCCGCTCGAATGCCTCGAGGGCCGCGTCCGGCTGTCCCATCTCGTTGCGCGCCCACCCGATGCGGCATAGGAGGCCCGCGGCTGCGGCTTCGTCCGCGCCGGGCCGGGTCAGCGCCAGGCTGCGGAGGTAATAGGTCAGCGCTTCTTCCGGCCGCTCGTCCGCGCGCAGGTCTCCGAGGCGGACCGCGATACGCTGCTCGGCCTCGGCTTCCCCGAGCCGCTCCGCGAAGAGAAGCGCCTGCCGGTAGGCTTCGGCGGCCGGCGCGCCCGCGCCGAAGCGCGTGCCCGGCTGCGCGGCAAGCAGTTCGGCCAGATGCTCCCGATCGGCCAACTCGCCCTGTGGATCGCCAAGCTGACGCGAGGCGCGCACTGAGACGGCGAGCGCATCTGCGGCGTCTGCCGGACGGCGCAGATGCGCGTGCGCGTCCGCAAGCGCGCGGGCGACCTCGCGCAGCAGGCGGGGATCGCCCTGCAGCGGTTCGGATGCGACGGCGGTCGACAGCGGCCCGAGCGCATCGGATGCGCGGCCTGTCGCGACGAGGGCCATGCCAAGCTGCGCCTGGGCGGCAAAGCGGGTCGCGTCGTCGCCGGTCTGAGCGGCGAGCGCGACCGCTTCGCGCGCCGAGCGCGCGGCATCGTCCGCCGCGCCAAGCTCGCGCTGCGCCGCGGCGAGTGAGACAAGGTGGCGCGCTTCCCAGCGGCGGTGACCGGGTGTGATCGCGGGCCGGAGCGCCTGCGCGAGCCACTGAGCGCGCAGCCCGGGCGGGGCGACCGCTGCGATGGACGAGGATGCGCCGCCAAGCAGCGCGTCCAGAGAGGCGCGCGCGGCCGCATCTTCGCGCTGCGAGAGACGCTCCCACGCCAGCGCGACCTGGGGCCAGCTTTCGGCAAGGGCATTAGCCTGCCCGGAGCGATAAGCCGACTCGCAGGCGATGGCGAAGGCGACGACGGCATCGCAGTGGCGCTGCTCCGCGCCGGCGCGGCCGGCGCCACCAAGGGCTGCGCTCGCGATCGCCCGAAGATGCGGCTCCAGACGGTGCGCGGAACCGTCGCGGCCAAGCAGGGTGGCCCCGGCGAGGTGATCGAGCGCGACGAGGGCGTCATCAACCGAGTCGCCCCAGACGCGCGCGACGAGCCGAGGGTCGAGAAGGCCGGAGGCAAACGCGCCCAGGGACCGGAAGCGCCACTGCATCTCGGGCATGAGCGCCTCATACACAGCGGACTGGCCCGCGAGGCGAACTGCGCGTGCGCCATTGAGGTCGTCCAGCGCCACCGAGAGCGAAGCAAGATGGTCGGCCAGTGCGGGATCGTCGGCGAGCAGGAGCAGCGCACCGCCAGGCGGGAGGAGGCGCTCGCTGAGCCACTGCGGGATGTCCTTCCCGGCCGCGCCGTCGAGGACGATCAGCGCCGGCGCGTGTCCGCTGAGACACTCGCGGACCCGGCGCTCGCGGCGCGGCAGATCACTGCCGGGGGACGGCGCCATGCCCAACACCCGTTCGGCCTCCGCGAGCAGGGTCAGCGTCACGACGGAGCACCCGCCGTGGAGCCAGAGCGCGCCGGCAGGGAAGGCATCGTCCGCCTCGGCGACGACGCGCCGCGCGAGGGCTGCGCGCGAATCAGAGGGGCCGCCGTGGAGCGTCACGATGTTGACCCCGTGCTGCGGGCGCGCGCGCAGGAGCGCGGCAAGCTCCGCAAGTGCGGTAGGTGAGCGCATGGTGTGCCTCCCGGTGGCGGATGAGTGACCAGTATTATCTATATCATTGTAATAGTATTTTTTGGAGGATGCAAGTAGGAAAACGCGAGGAAAAGAAAACGGAAGGCGGCTTGCCTTCCGTCACAAATGAGCGCGTAGGGAATCGAACCCTAAACCCGCGGCTTAAAAGGCCGCTGCTCTGCCAATTGAGCTACGCGCCCGACATATCGTCTGAGTAGCCGTCCGGCTGCTCAGACGCATGATAGCATATCCGGGGCGCGCGGGCAAAAGGAGACCTACTCGAAGTACTTCCCCACGTCTCCCGGCGCCCACTGCTCGAGCAGCGTGCGGGGGACGCCGTTCGTCTGGGCGATGCGGCCATAGATGGCCGCGCTGGTGCGCGGCGTGCGCTCGCCCGTGAGGGGGTCGAGTTCGATCAGGCCAAAGCGCAGGTTCCACCCCTCGGCCCACTCGAAGTTGTCCACCAGCCGGATCGCCTTCCACACCTCCGACAGGTACGTCGTCAGCACGTAGGGCCGCTGCTTGTCCTCCTTGTCTGGCAGGCCGTTCTCGGTGATATAGACCGGCTTGCCGTAAGGCTGGAGCGACTTGAGCGCGAGGTACATTCCCGGCGGGTTGATTTCGCAGAACGGCTGACCGTCGGACGTGCACTCGCAGTTGGCGTAGGCCGGGTCGTGGTATTGCCTGGCAAAGAGCATCCCCGGTTGCGTCGCGTCGAAGCTGATGCGCGCGGTGGAGTAGTAGTTCAGCCCGATGTAATCGCTCGTGTCGATAAGCTGGGGGATGATCTGGCCCACGCCGACGAGCGGGCCGAGCTTGCCCTTCGTCACCGCGTCGAGCGTGGCCTTGTTCGCCACCTGGTCGAGGAAGGCCGTCACGCGGCGGTCCAACGGGTTGCGGGGGTTGCCGGGCAGGAAGTAGCGCATGTGGTGCGCGAGGCCGGCGACGGCATCGTTCTGCAGCCGGTGAATCGTCCGGTACGCGCGGCCGTGGGCGAGCAGCATGTTGCGCAGCACGGTCACCGCGCGAGGCAAGCTCGTGCCGCCGGGGGGGAAGAGCCCCTGGCTGAAGCCGTAGAAGGCGTAAACGATCGGCTCGTTGATCGTGCACCAGAGCGTGACCTGGTCGCCCAGCGCGTCCACTACCTTCTCGGTGAAACGTGAGAAGTAGTCGCCGATGAGCGGATTCTCCCAGCCGCCGAGGTCGTTCAGCCAGACCGGGTCGGTGAAATGATGCAGGGTGACCATCGGCTCGAGGCCGCGGTCGCGCAGCAGGCGGATCATGCGCGCATACTGCCCCAGCGCCTCCCGGCTGTACTCGCCGGGCGCGGGCTCGATGCGGCTCCACTCGACGGAGAGGCGGAGCGCGTTCAGCCCCATCTCGGCCGCGCGGTCGAAGTCCGCGGCGGCGAGGTCGAGATCCCACCAGCCGGTGGCCTTCTCGCAACGCTGCCCCTGGTAAATGCGGCCGGGCTGCTGCTCCCACATATGCCAGTTGTTGGCGCAGTTGTCGCCTTCGTTCTGGTGCGCGGCCGTCGCGGCGCCCCAGCGGAAACCATCAGGAAAACGGAGAATGTCGGTCATAGCTCAATTCGCGTGCAGGTGAATGCGACGATCAACACAGAGGCACGAAGACTCAAGGACACGAAGCGCCGTGTATCTTCGTGCCTCTGTGTTTTAGTTCGGGCTTTCGTTGTCAGTCACTTCATCATGGATGGGCGCGGACCAGTGTTGCAGTTCCACGCCCGCATCGCGCAGGAAGGCGACGGCGTTCTCGTCGGGATAGTGCCCGGCGTAGACGACGCGCTTGATGCCCGCGTTAATGATCATCTTGGCGCAGGTCAGGCAGGGCTGGTGCGTCACGTAGATGGTCGCGCCCGCCGCGCTGACGCCGTGCAGCGCGGCCTGGATAATCGCGTTCTGCTCGGCGTGGAGCGTGCGGACGCAGTGGCCGCCGATCATCAGGTGGCCGATCTCGTCGCAATGGGGCAAGCCTGCGGGCGCGCCGTTGTAACCCGTCGTCAGGATGCGGCGATCACGCACGATGGTCGAGCCGACATGCGCGCGGTCGCACGTGCTGCGCAGCGCCACCTGAAACGTAATGCCCATGAAGTAGTCGTCCCAGGACGGTCGCGGGGAATGCGCGTCCATCAGCCGGTGCCGAACTGCCGGTCGCCTGCGTCGCCCAGGCCCGGCACAATGTAGCCGATCTCGTTGAGCCTTTCGTCGAGCGCGGCCAGGTGGATGGGCACATCCGGGTGGGCAGTGTGGAGCCGGTTGACCCCTTCCGGCGCGCCGATGATGCCGACATACTTGATGCGCTCCGCGCCCCAATGCTTGAGAATGTCGACGGTGGCGGTGGCCGAGCCGCCCGTGGCAAGCATCGGGTCGAGGATGAGACACACCTGCACGGTCGGGTTGATGGGTAGCTTGTTATAGTACTGGACCGGGCGCAGCGTGCGCTCGTCGCGGAACAGGCCGATGTGCCACACCTCCGCGCCCGGCATCATCTCCCAAATGCCTTCGACCATGCCGAGGCCGGCGCGCAGAACAGGCACCAGCCCGATGGTCTCGACGACCGCGCGGCAATGGGCCGTAGCGAGAGGCGTCTCGACCTCTTTGTCGGTGAGGCGCAGGTCTGCGGTGGCCTCGTAGGCAAGCAGGATGGAGATCTCGCGAATCAGCTCGCGGAACTTCTTCGGCTCGATGCGCTTATCGCGCAGGATCGAGAGCTTGTGCTGGATGAGCGGGTGGTTCGAGATGCGCAAGTTGGCAGGCAGATCGGCCACAGGGTTTCCTCCCAGGTGCGATGTAGCGCAAGTTGCCAAACTTGCGCATTACGGCTCGCGCAAGTTGGCAACTTGCGCTACAAGACAGCATAAAAAAACGGGTCGGGCTTCCCCTGAGCGGGGCAACCCAACCCGTCACAAAGCGGGCCGGAGGACGATGTCCGGCCCGTCGTAAGGCGCGTTCATACGTTACTCGAGTTCTTGCTGGTCGCGAGGCATCTGCCCCCGCTTGATGAGCTTCTCGACCTCGACCTGGCAGGTGAGGCAGAGGGTCGCATCGGGGCGAACTTCCAGCCGCTCCGTCGGGATCTCCTTGCCACAGCGTTCGCAGGTGCCGTAACGGCCCTTGTCGATTGAGCGGATCGCGGCCTGGACGCGGGCAAGGCGACCTTCGAGCTGGCTGAGCAGCGCGACGTTTTTCTCGCGCTCGATCAGGTCGGGGTCGCCCTCTTCGGCATCGACGTCCACCTCGATCTGGATGGCCTCGCGCAAACGCTCCAGTTCGCCGGCGATGCGCTCCTGCTCTTCGACCAGCTTGCGGCGCTCACGAGCGATGATTTGGGGTCGTGTCGACATATGAAAGGAACTCCTTATACGGCCCGGAAAAAGGCTGGCCTTTTATACCATAGATTACGCAACCCGTCAACGACGCGAACTTGGTGTATAATACCCGTCGAACATCCGTATCGCAGAAAGACGACTATGTCTGATCGAACGATTTCGCCGCAGGGGCGGCCCGAAGAGGTGGTGGTCGACGCGGCGCTGCGGCCGCAGCGGCTGAACGAGATGCTGGGGCAGGACCGGCTGCGGGAGAACCTGGCGATCCTGATCCAGGCGGCGCGCGCGCGCGGCGAGCCGCTGGATCACGTGCTCTTTTACGGGCCGCCGGGGCTGGGCAAGACGTCGCTGGCCTGGGTGTTGAGCCACGAGATGGGCGTGGGGATGAAGGTGAGCGCGGGGCCGGCGATCGAAAGGGCGGGTGATCTGGCAGCCATCCTCACGAACCTGCGGCAGGGCGACATCCTGTTCATCGATGAGGTGCACCGGCTCGGGCGGGCGGTGGAAGAGGTGCTCTACCCGGCGATGGAGGACTTCGCGCTGGACATCGTTGTGGGCAAGGGGCCGAGCGCGCGCAATATCCGGCTCAAGCTGCCGCGCTTCACGCTGATCGGCGCAACGACCCGGCTGGCGCTGATGACTGCGCCCCTGCGCGCCCGGTTCGGCGCCGTGTACCGGTTCGACTTCTACGACCTGCCCGCGATGGAGGGCATCGTCCACCGGGCGGCAGGGCTGCTGCAAGTGCAGGCCACGCCGGAGGGCATCCACGAGATCGCCCGCCGCGGAAGGGGGACGCCGCGGGTGGCGCTGCGACTGCTCAGGCGCGCGCGCGACTTCGCGCAGGTGCGCACGGAGGGGGTCATCACCGCTGATTCGGCCACAGAGGCGCTGGCGCTGCTCGACATCGACGACCTCGGGCTGGACGCGCTGGACCGGGCGGTGCTCGGGCGGATCATCCGGGATTTTCGCGGTGGACCGGTGGGTCTGGAGACGATTGCGGCCGCCTTGAGCGAAGAGCCGGACACGATCATGGACGTGGTCGAGCCGTATCTGCTGCAACTCGGCTTCCTCGAACGCACGCCGCGGGGTCGGGTAGCGACGCGCAAGGCATACGAGCACCTGGGCGAGGCGTACCCGGAGTCAGGCGAGCAGCCCGGCTTATTCGGCCAGGAAGGAAACTGAGTAACATAAAGACACAAAGACACGGAGACACGAAGGTTTCTTTACGCCATTGCGTCTTTGCGTCTTTGTTGTGAAGGCCGTTGTTATGAAGACGAGCGATTTCGATTATGAGCTGCCGCCCGAGCTGATCGCGCAGACGCCGGTCGAGCCGAGAGACGCGTCGCGGCTGCTGGTGGTGGAGCGGAAGGCGGGAACGCTGGCGCACCGCCGGTTTGCGGACATCCGCGAGTATTTGCGGCCGGGCGACCTGCTCGTGGGAAACGACAGCCGGACGATTCCGGCGCGGCTGCATGGCGCGAAGGAGACGGGCGGGTCGGTCGAAATCTTCCTGCTGAAGCCGGTCGCGAACGGCGCGTGGCAGTGCCTCGTCGGAGGGAAGGGGATGCGGCCCGGCGTGCGGGCGAAGATCGCGCGCGACGGGTGGGACATCACCGCAACCGTCGTGAGCGAGACGGACGGAGGCGGCCGCGTCATCGCGTTCGATCCGCCCGTGCGCGAGTGGCTGTGGGACGTGGGCGAGACGCCGCTGCCACCGTACATCCACGAGCCGCTGACCGATGCAGAACGCTACCAGACCGTATACAGCCGCATCGAGGGGTCCGTAGCCTCGTCGACTGCCGGGCTGCACTTCACACCGGAGCTGCTGATGCGGCTGCGCGAGGGGGGCGTGCGCTTTGCCACGGTGACGTTGCACATCGGGCTGGACACGTTCCGTCCGGTGCAGGCCGAGAACATCGAGGAGCACCGCATCCACCGGGAGTGGGCGGAGCTGCCAGCCGAGACGGCGAAGCTCTTGAACGAGACGGCGCTGGCCGGGGGCCGGGTCGTCGCCATCGGGACGACCGTGGTGCGCACGCTGGAGAGCGGCGCGAAGATTGCGCTGGGATACCGCCCGTGCGACGACGTGCCGGAAGGCGCGGTCTGCGGGTGGCAGCGAGTGGCCGCGTTCGAGGGGGAGACGGACCTGTTCATCAAGCCGGGTCACCCGTTCCGCGCAGTGGACGTCATGGTGACGAATTTCCACCTGCCGAAGTCGACGCTGCTGATGCTGGTGGCGGCGTTCGCGGGCAAGGGGCTGATGGAGCGGGCGTATGCCGAGGCAATCCAGGAGAGGTACCGGTTTTACAGCTTCGGGGATGCGATGTTGCTCTTATGAGACGCAAACCTCCCGAGTTGCGATCTGGGCAAAGCTCAGGCGACCCGGGAGGTTTTTGGTTGTCCAATGCGGGGCGACCCCGCAGATTGCCCCTACGCGGGCACGCCCATGGCCGCCTTAAGCTGCGCCAGATCCTCCACGATGATTTGCCCCTTGTAGTCGAACGTCGGGGTGGTCTCGTGGCCGCCGCACCAGGCATACACGCGCTTGGCCGCGACCCGATCCTTCGAGATGTCGATCTCCTTGAACGGGATGCCCTTCTCCTTCAGCCAGGCGCGCGCTTCGCGGCAGTCGCTGCACCACGGGGTGCAGTACATCACGAGATCCTCGGCCGGACGGGGCTGCTCCCACGCCTGCTTCTCGAGTTGTTTCTCCTGCTCGGCCACCTGCGCTGCGCCTTCCGGCTCCAGCTCGGCGAGCACCTTGAAGATTTCGTTGTTATCGGGTTGATCGCCAATCGCGTGGACGTCCACGTACCTGACGATCCCCTCCTTGTCGATAATGAAGATCGACCTCTCAGAAAATCCCTCGCCTCGAAGCACGCCGTAAAGCTGCGACACCTGACCGTGAGGGAAGAAATCTGCCAGCAGCGGATACTTGATCCCGCCGAGGCTGTCGGCCCACGCCCGCAGGCAATCCGAACTGTCCACGCTTAGGCCCAAGACCTGGGCCTTCATCCCGTCGAACTTGGCGTATTCGGCCTGATAGGACGGGATCTGCGACGTTCAGACGGGGGTCCAGGCGAGCGGGAAGAACACGAGGACGACGTTGCGGCCCCGGTAATCGCTCAAGCTCACCTCGACGCCCTGATGGCTTCGCAAGGTGAACTCGGGCGCGACCTGTCCGACTTCTACTGCCATCGACTCTCTCCTTTGCTGCTAACGAGTGATTAGTCCGCTGGCTCTATTGTCACTAGAGTTGCTAATGCGTCAAATCGGCCTTGACGACAGCAGCCGGCTGACGGGCGCCGATATCAGCGAAGCCGAAGACGCTGCGGACGAACTTGATGGTGTCTGCGCGAACAATGGGCGCTAATGTGATCGTCAACGCAATAACAAGCGCGATGACGGCGTTCCGCAAATGGCGGAAGGCGGGGATGGCAAGGGTCATGGGGGTGATCCTTCCGGTATGGAGTTGTGGGCTAACCACGAGGGATCAAAGAACCGAAAGTTACATTAAGTTTCTTTGTGAGGCTTCGGTTCTTTGATGCTTGGTGGTCCGCGTTAACGAGCGAACTTGAGTTTGTGCGCTAACCAGTCACCGACGCCGGAAAGGTCCTCGGTGGGAAGATAATTCCCGGCAGCCGCGTCAAAGAGCACCTGCGCGCGGCCGGGAAACTCGTCGTCGCCCTCCCAAAGCTGGACGGCCATCGCAAGGCGGGGGAACGCCTGGAAGCGATAAGCGGCGTCCGGGGGCGCCAACGACGCGCCCTGAGCGAGTCCGGCCCCGGGGGCGGACGCGAGCGACCGGCCGCCTAATGCCTCGGCGGCCTTGCGGAAGCCGGCAGCGTCGCTGCCGAAGGTGTCGGCCAACAGTTGCTCCGCATGAACGGCGAACGCCTGGGCGTAAAACAGACCAGAAGGCAGCTCGCGAAAGGTCAGCCAGCGGTCGGCCGGCGCCGTCCCGTCGGCGGTCAGGAGGTAGTGCCAGAGCACGATAGCGATAGACGCATGCGCGACCTTGCCCGTGGCGAGGTTGAGGACGTCGCCCGCGGGGTGCGGGACGCGGTGCGCCTTGCCAAAGTAGGAAACGATGGCGGCGAGCGAATCGCCGTCGGCAGAAAGGTCGCTGCCGGAAAGCGCGACCGCGCGGCGGAGGTCGGCCTGTGACCAGTCGGCGCGCGCCTTGTCAAAGGCGATCTGGAAGCGGCGGTCGAGTTGGGACAAAGGGGCTCCTGCGGCTTACCACTAAGGATCGAAGAACCGAAGTTACACGAAGAAGTCAGTAAACCTTAGTGAACCTTCGTTCCTTCGATCCTTCGTGGTGAGCGTCGTCTTAATTCCTCGGGTTCGTGTAATCGTTCCCGATCAGCTCGCGCGCGATGATCATGCGCATGATGTTCATCCCGCCTTCGGCGCCGATGGAGTAGCTGCGCACGCCGCGGATGCCCATCTCGATGGGGTATTCCTTCGAATAGCCCATCGCGCCGAGCCAGTTGGCGACCTCGTTGAAGGTGTCGAAGGCCATGATCGGCGCGCGCAGCTTGGCCATCGCACCCCACAGGGCCAGGTCCTTCTGCTTGAGCTTGCTCTTGCCGCCGTAGTATTGATCGGCAAGCCAGGCGGCCTTGTAGGTGAGCAGGCGGGCCGACTCGATGTCGACGTAGCGCTCCGCGGCCGGGAAGTTGATGCCCTGGTACGCGGCGAGCGGCTTGCCGAACGACTTGCGCTGCTTGATGTAGTCCACGCCCATGCGCAGCGCGGTTTCCGCGGCGCCGCAGCACGTGGCGCCAATGAGAGCGCGCGCGTACGTGTAGCCTTCCATCGCCATGTAGAAGCCCTTGCCCTCATCACCGATGCGATACCGGTCGGACAGGGGCATATCTTCCATGGTGAAGCCGCCGGTCGAGATGCCCGTGCGGCCCCAGTTGTGGATTAGCGTGGTCGAGACGTTCGGGTTGTCCTTCAGGTCGACCGAGAAGAAGGTGAAACCGCGGTGGGCCGCAGTGGGGTCGGTGCGGACGAGGGTCATATACGCGCTGCCCATCACCAACGATTCCTTGATGCCGCTGATGTAGAGCTTCTCGCCGTTGAGCTTCCAGCTGCCGTCGGGCTGCTTCGCGCCTGCGCAGCGGGTGACGCCTTCGATGTCAGACCCACCGCCCGGCTCGGTCGAGGCGATGCCGAGGAATAGCTTGCCAGACGTAACCGCGGGAAGGATCTCGGCTTTGAGTTCCTCGGAGGCGTAGCGCTCGAACACGTGGCCCCAACTGGCCTGCACAAGATACATGACGGGGAGCGCAAGGCTGATGTCGGCGCGGCCCAACTCCTCCGCGGCAATCGTCGCCATCGTGACGTTCAGGCCGGACCCGCCGTACTTCTCGGAGACGGTGGGCGCCCACAACCCCATCTCGGTCATGCCGTCGAGGATGTCCTGGGGGATGCCCTGCTCGTCAATCTCGCGCACACGCGGCGCGATCTTCTTCTGGGCAAAGTCGTGGACGGCCTTGCGCCACATGGTCTCTTCTTGCGACCAACCGAAATCCATTACTTCCTCCTTGAAGTGTAAGCGAGCGTTTACCACAAAGAAGCGAAGAAGCGAAAGTTCACAAAGAACTCGTGAACCTTTGTGTCCTTGGTTCTTTGTGGTGACCGTTTTATTTATTCAGAGCCATGACCAGGTCCGGGCTCGACACCACGCCGACCAGCCGGTGCTCCTCGATCACGATGGCGTTCTGGATGTGGAAGCGGCTGAATAGCTGCGCGACGAACGGCAGGCGCAGGGTGGGGTTGACCACGATGAGCGGCTTCTCCATGATCTCCCCGACGCGCGTGCGGGTGGGCGAGAGTGACTTCGCGATGACCTTGTAGACGATCTCCTGAAAGGTCACGATGCCATACGCGTCATCTTCGTCCGCCCGATCCACGATGGTGACCTGGCAGTCGCCGCAGGCAGCCATCTTCGCGATCGCATCGCTGACAGTCTCGAGTGGAGAGGCGAGCACAAAGTTGCGGTTCATCACGTCGCGCGCGCGCAACGAGTATATTTCGTGGGGTTGCATGATCAGGCTCCTTTGACCCGATGACGACTGAGGCGGGTGTATTGTAGCAGGTGTGGGCGGTGGGGGAAAATGACGTGCGTCAGGGAGAGGGAATAGAACGCAGATTACGCAGATTGGGAAAGATAACCATGATCTTTAACAATGATCTTGAAAAAATCATGGCTATCCACCCCATCTGCGTCATCTGCGTTCTATTCCGCTTCTCCTACGAGATTAGTCCGGCAATGATCCCCACGACGGCCGCGCCGCCGACAAGCCACATCGAGCTGACCTTGAACCGGAAGAGCAGCAGGGCCGAAACCAGGCCAATGGCGACCGCGAGGATGGAGCGGAAGCTGCCAATCGCGAGTTGGACCGTCACCGCGGCCATGAGGCCGAGCGACGCGGCAATGACGCTGTCCAAAAAGGCGGCGGTGAGCGGTGAGGCGCGCAGCCTGGGGATGAGCGGGCTGCTGATCGCGACGAAGATGAACGCGGGAAGGAAGATGCCCACCGTGGCGACGACCGCGGCAACCGGACCGCCCAGGATGTAGCCGATGAAGGTGGCGGTGGTGAAGAGCGGGCCGGGGGTAATCTGGCCGACCGCGACCGCGTCGATAAGTTGTGTCTCAGTGATCCAGCCGAGCCGCTCGACGAAATCCGCGCGCAGGAAGGCGATCAGGACGTAGCCGGAGCCGTAGAGGATTGCGCCGATCTTCAGGAAGGTCAGAAAGAGCGTGCTCATCGAGAAGGGGACCGTGGCAAGGGCCGGGAGGGGTGCGATGCCTAGCGCGCCGAGCGGTAGCAGCGCCGGAAGCGCGCCTTGCCGGCGTCGGAGGCCGAGGTAGATGACCAGGCCGACCACTCCACCGCCGAAAAGCAGCGCCAGTTCGTTGACGCCGAGGAGGGCGAGACTGAAAGTGGCCACCGAAATGACCCCGGTCACTTTGTCCTTCATCCCCTTCTTACCGAGCAGGATCAGGGCTTGCAGGATGATGACGATAACGACGGGCTGGATCGCAAGCAGGAGCGACTGCGCGACGGGCAACTGGCCGAAGCGGACGTAGGCCCAAGCGAGGGCCATCACGATCAGCATCGCGGGCGCGATGAAGCCGATGCCCGCGGCGAAGAAGCCGGGCCACCCCGCGCGCTGCTTGCCAAGGTGGATCGCCATTTCCGTTGAGTTCGGGCCGGGGATCAGGTTGGTCGCGCCGAGGAGGTCGAGGTATTGCTCTTCGGTCAGCCACCCGCGGCGACGGACGATCTCGTCGTGAAAGAGGGAGATGTGCGCGGCCGGTCCACCGAACGCGGTGAAGCCCAGGCGGAGGAAAAGGGTGGCGACTTCGAGTAGCGGTGTGATGGCGACGTCCTTTTTTGCCACAGAGGACACGGAGGTCGCAGAGCGCCTCTGAGTTCTCTGCGATCTCTGTGGCTAATCCCGTTTTTGCCCGACGTAATACTTGTATTCGGTGGCGGTGGTGAGCGCGATGAAGCCGCGTTTTTCCAGGATGGGGCGGGACATCTCGCCGGCGTCGACTGTGAGAAAGCGGTAGCCGCGGCGGCGCGCCTCGGCCGCGCGGACCTGAAGGAGCGCGGTGTAAAGCCCTCGCTCGCGGTATTCGGGCAGGGTGGAGCCGCCGAACAGGGCCGCGAATTGCGTCCCTTCGTAGAATCGAATCCACGCCGCGGCCGCCGGTTGCCCATCGATGTACGCGAGATACATGACGGTCGGCTCGCCGGGGAGCAGCAGTTCCGCGCCCAACTCGGTGACGATCCAGTTGTGCGGGTTGCCCCAGATCGTCGTTTCGAGGCGGGCGACTTCGCGCAGGGCTGCGTCGTCCGTTACTTTGCGGACGTCGTGCGGCGCGGGTCCTCCGAGGTCCGCATGATCGCGCAGGTCGAGGGCCATGACCGTCTCGCTCTCCCCCTCCACAAAGCGGTGGCGCAGGAGGCGCGCGCCGAGGTCGGCCGGTCGGTCGTGGGCGAACAGCTTCCACTCGAAGTTCTGCCCGCGCGCGACAAAGTAATCGACCTGCGCCCGAATGGCCGCGTCTGCGTTGGCCTCGGTGAGGTCGGACCAGATGACCCACCCCCAGCGCGCGCCCTCGTCGAGCGGGGCGATGCGAACGACGCCCGGCGACTCCTGGCGGTCGGAGAGGGGGTCTTCGGCCTCGAACCGCACCTGTCGGTCAAAAAGGGAAAGTAGTTCGTCGGGATGCATACTGCTCCAAAGAGGTGTGCGGATCTAGCAGGATTTACAGGATTCTCCAGGATTTACAGAACTGCGCGGATGCTCGCGCCTGAACAAGATTTACAGGGCTCCCCAGGATTTACGGGATTGTCTACACACTGGGCCTACGAATGGAAAAATCCTGTAAATCCTGAAAAATCCTGCGAATCCTGTTCAACCCTCCCTACACCCCGGCCGCCGCGAACGCGGCGCTGACTATCTGCCGCGCTTCGTCCTGCAACTGGCCCAGGTGCGCGTCGCCCTTGAAGCTTTCGGCGTAGATCTTGTACACGTCCTCCGTGCCGGAGGGGCGCGCCGCGAACCAGCCGTTCTCGGTGACCACTTTCAGGCCGCCAATCGACGCGCCGTTGCCGGGCGCCTTCGTCAGCCGGGCGAGGATGGGTTCGCCCGCAAGCTCGGTCGCCGCGATTAGATCGGGCGAGAGGTTGGCGAGCGCCTTCTTCTGCGCCCCATTGGCGGGCGCGTCAATCCGGGCGTAGCTGGGGCTGCCGAACCGGGCCGCGATCTGCTCGTAATGCTCGCCGGGATCGCGACCGGTCGCGGCGGTGATCTCGGCCGCGAGCAGGTCCATGATGATGCCGTCCTTATCGGTGCTCCACGGCCCGCCGTCCGCGCGCAGGAAGGATGCGCCTGCGCTCTCCTCTCCGCCGAAGCCAAGCTCGCCGGTGAGCAGCCCGTCCACGAACCACTTGAACCCGACGGGCACCTCGACCAGCCGCCGGCCGAGCGACGCGGCCACTCGGTCGATGATCGAGGACGAGACCAGCGTCTTGCCCACGCCCGCATCACCCCAGGCAGCCCGGTGGGTGAAAAGGTAGCGCACCGCGACCGCGAGATAGTGGTTGGGGTTGAGCAGGCCGGCGCTGCGCGTCACGATGCCGTGGCGGTCCGCGTCCGGGTCGTTGCCCCAAGCCACGTCGAAGCGGTCCTTGAGGCCGATCAAATTCGCCATCGCATGGGGCGAGGAGCAGTCCATACGGATTTTGCCGTCGTGGTCGAGCGGCATGAACGCAAAGGTCGGGTTGACGGCGTCGTTGACGACTTCGATGTTGAGGTTGTAGGTTTCCGCAATGGGCGCCCAATACTCCACGGTGCTCCCGCCCATCGGGTCTGCCCCGAGCCGCAGCCCGCCGCCCTGAATGGCCTCCATGTCGAGCACGTTGCGCAGGTCGTCAACGTACGGGCGGACGTAGTCGTGGCCGTGAAGGTAGCCGGAGGACTGCGCGCGCTCGAAACGCATGCGCTTCACCGCCGCCGGTCCCGCGGCAATGATCGCGTTCGCCCGCTCCTGGATGACCTTCGTGATGGAGGGGTCGGCAGGGCCGCCGGAGGGTGGGTTGTACTTGAAGCCGCCGTCCGCGGGCGGATTGTGCGATGGGGTGATGACAATGCCGTCGGCCTGCGCCCCGCCCTCCCGGTTGCGCGTCAGGATCGCGTGCGAAATGACGGGGGTGGGCGTGTACCCGCCGCCCGCCTGCGCCATCACCGTGACCTCGTTCGCGCAGAGCACTTCGATGGCGGTCTGCATGGCCTGTTCCGAAAGGGCGTGGGTATCCATGCCGATGTAGAGGGGGCCGGCAATGCCCTGCGCCATCCGCCATTCCGCGATGGCCTGCGAGATGGCCGCGATATGGTCGTCGTTGAAGGTCTGGTTGAGCGAGCTGCCCCGGTGGCCGGAGGTGCCGAACGCGACGAGGTGGCCGGGGTTATCGGGTTCGGGGTGCAGGTCGTAATAGGCGGAGCGCAGGCGGTCTACGTCGATGAACGGTGCGGTCATGGGTTTCCTCCCCGGATCAATACGGTCGCTTGATGGTGGCGCATGTGGGGAGGATTGTATCACAAACCCGACGGGTCTGAGAGACCCGCCGGGCTTCGAACGGCGCTGATTACGCGAGGACTTTCTCCCCGTCAAATGCCATTTCCGGCTTCCACACCTGCCACACCTTGCCCACGAGCGCGGGGCCGGGTTGCAGCGTGACCTTGCCCGGCTGCCAGCCGGAGGGGGTCGCTTCGCCAGTGGCGCGCACGTGCTGGAACGCCTGCACCTGACGGATCAACTCGGCAACGTTGCGGCCGACAGGCGGGGTCAGCACTTCCATCGCCTGGATCACGCCATCAGGATCGATAATGAAGCGGCCGCGGATGTCGACGCCGGATTCTTCGTCATACACCCCGTACGCCTCCCCGATCTTGCCGCCGCCATCCGAGAGCATGGGGAACGGCACCCCGCCGGGGACCATCTTGCTCAGTTCTTCTTCCTGCCAAATCTTGTGGACGAAGCGCGAGTCCGTGCTCATGGCAAGGATCTGCACGCCGAGGGCCTTGAGTTCTTCGTGCTTGACGGCAACTGCCGACAGCTCGGTCGGTCAGACGAAGGTGAAGTCGCCGGGGTAGAAGCAGAGGACGACCCACTGACCCTTGTAATCGGAGAGCTTGACGTTGGCGAAGCCGCCGTTCAGGTAGGCGGTGGCCTCGAAATCAGGGGCGGGTTTGCCCACGCGCGCGAGCATCTTGCGAGCCTCCTGTTGGGGTGGTGTGGCGAGGATGGGCGGGGCGGTGATTTCGGGATCGACCACGCCCTTCGCCGGTTTGACGCACGACTCTTTAGGTTCAGTCACGGTGACTCCTTTCGTGCGGTTAGTATGGTTGGTCTTTGGGAATGATCGCGCAAGTTCGGTTGCCGGGGTATGATATGGCGCAGGTATCGCCCGAGCCCGCCCAAGGGGAAATAAAAAACCGCCACGAATGACACGAATTCGCCGAACTGCGCGAATTAGTGTCGTTCGTGGCGGGCTAACCGAATCGCCTACGCGGGCGCCGCCACAGGCTTGGCCTCCACGGCGCTCTCAATCACCGGGCGGGGATATAACCCCAAGCCCTGCACGATCATGGGGACCGCGGCCGGCCAATCTCCATGACCTCACGGGCGATCTCCATGCAGATATCCAGGCCCGCCTTCTGCTGGTCTTCCTTCGACAACCCCTCCATCCGCTTGAGCACCCACTCCGGCACGTCCATTCCGGCGACCTCGTTCTTCATGTACTCGGCCACCTTCTGCGACTTTGTGGGACCCACGCCGGCAAAAATGGCGCACTGCTCAGCCAGGCCGAGGTCGACGACCTTCGCCATGAACTCGCGGAAGCGCGGCACGTTGAAGATGAGCTGCGTCTGGATGAACTGCGCGCCCGCCACGATCTTCTTCGCGAGGCGGTAGGGTCGGAAATCATACGGCGGCGCGAACGGGTTTTCGACCGCGCCGATGTAGAAGTCGGGCGCCTTCTTGGGGATCGCCTTGCCG